>JBBRUE010000687.1:0-4328 GCA_038248085.1 Myxococcales bacterium
ATCCTGGCCGCGGCGGGGTGAGTACCGCGCCGAGAAGGGCATCTGCGCGAGCATGGCCAGGCGTGCCGGGCCCAGCTGGTCGCGCGTCCACATCAGCAGCTCGGTCTTCCAGTGGTCGGGCTCGCGGTAGGCGCCGGCGAGGTAGAGATCGGCGAGGTAGGCGTCGGTGTTGCCCATCAACAGCGCGTCACAGCGCTCGGTGAGCAGGTCCACCGTCTCGGCGGGGTGCGAGCCGCGCATCGCCAGATCGCCGGCCGCGACGATGTAGTCGGGCGACTGGCGCTCGATGTCTTCCATCACCGCTTCGGCGGCGGCCAGGTTGCCGTGAATGTCCGCCAGCACGGCGACGCGCATCGTTGGCGGAGCTTAGGGCTCGGAACGCGCCGAGTCGATTTCAGGTGCCGAGGGCCGCGGGGGGACGATCTGCCCGGGCTCGGGCATCGGGAGCTCGACGAAGAAGGTCGAACCATGGCCCGGGGCGCTCTCGCAGCGCACCTCGCCCTTCATCGTGGTGATGAGGTGCTTGACGATCGAGAGGCCCAGGCCCGTGCCGCCCATCTCGCGCGAGCGGCCTTTGTCCACCCGGTAGAAGCGCTCGAAGATGCGGGTGAGGTGTCGCGCCTCGATGCCCGGGCCGTCGTCCTTCACCCGGAACTCCACGTGGCCGTCGCGCACGCTCGCGCTGAGCTCGACCCGGCCGTTGGGGGGGGAATACTTCACCGCGTTGTCGACGAGGTTGAGCACGATCTGCTCGATGGCGCGCTGGTCGCCGAGCACGATGAGCCCCGGCGCGAGGTTCACCTCGATGGTGGTGCCGCGGACCCGCGCCTTGGGCCGCACCGCCTCCAGCGCGCGCTGCGTCGCCTCGTGGAGGTCGACCGCCTTCTCGGCCAGCTGCGTCTGGCGCGACTCGAGGCGCGAGAGTTCGAGGAGATCTTCCACCAGCTCCGAGAGGCGCTCGGCCTGGCGGTGGATGATGTCGACCATCTTCGGCGCCGCGACGGGGTCCTTGATCGCGCCCGACTGCAGCGTCTCGGCGTACCCGCGGATCGCGGTGATCGGCGTGCGGAGCTCGTGCGAGACGTTGGCCACGAAGTCCTTGCGCACCTTCTCGAGCCGCCGCAGCTCGGTGACGTCGAAGAAGACCGCCGACGAGCCGCCGAGCTCCCGTCCGAGGGGCGAGACGTGCACCGAGAGGACGTACGGCCGCACGCCCTCGACGTTGAGCTCGAGGCGCGACGAAAGCCCATCGCGGCAGGCCTTCTGCACGGCGGCCTGAAGTTCCACGCTCTCGACGAGATCGCGCGGGCGGTGCCCGACGATCTCCTGGCCGGTGTAGAGGAACTCCTTGAGGGCGTTGTTGTGCTCGACGACGGTGCCGTCTTCCGAGGTGATCCACACCCCCTCGGCCATGCCGTCGATCACCGCGCGCAGCACCGCCAGCTTGCGGGCGTTGTCGCGGTTGGTGTGGGCGGCGGTCTGCATCTCGCGCGCAAGGCTGATCGGATCTTCGCCGCTGCCGAGGTGGGCGCCGGGGTCGACCACCAGGCCCCGCGCCGCCGCGGCGAAGGCGTCGGCCCGGCGCTGCCACTGATCGGTCACCCGCACCGAGCCCAGCCAGACGCAGCCCGCGGCGACGGTGGCGAGCGCCAACGAGACGGGGACCGAGTTGGTGAGCAGCAGGGAGGCCGCGCCGAGGCCGACGAAGGTGCCCCAGACCCAGAGGACGAGTCGGTTCATGGCGCCCCTCGTACCCCGGGGCGCACCGGCACGGTCAAGACACGAGCTTGTAACCGACGCCGCGGATGGTCTCGATCACGTCGCCCGCCGGGCCCAGCTTCTCGCGGAGGCGCTTGATGTGGGTGTCGACGGTGCGCGTGGTGATGTCGGCGTCGATGCCCCACACGTCGGAGAGCAGCGTCTCGCGGGTCTGCACGCGGCCCGGCCGCTCGAGGAAGGTCTTGAGCAGCCTGAACTCGAGCGCGGTGAGCACCACCGGCTTGCCGGCCACCCGCACCTCGTGGCGCTCGACGTCGAGGCCGATCTCGCCCTTGCCGAGCTGATTCACGTCGCCCTTCGGCTCGTCGCTGTGCCGCCGGAGCACCGCCTTGACCCTCAGCAGCAGCTCTTTGACCGAGAACGGCTTGACCACGTAGTCGTCGGCCCCCAGCTCGAGGCCCTTGACCCGGTCGCTCTCTTCGCCCCGGGCGGTGACCATGATGATCGGCGTGCGCTTGGTCTCGGTCTCGCGGATCAACCGGGCCACCTCGCTGCCCGCGATGTCGGGGAGCATCAGGTCGAGGAGGATCAGCTCGGGCTTCCAGGTCCTGGCCTTCGAGACGCCGGCGGCCCCCGTGCGAACCACCTCGGCCTCGTGCCCGTCCGCGCGCAGGTTGTAGTCAAGGAGGGTGCCGAGGTCCTGCTCGTCTTCGATGACGAGGATGCGCGCCATGCCGCGGCTTCTACTGCATCGCGTCTCGTGGCATAAGCCGCACGTCCGAATGGTCTCCGAGAACGACAAGCGGAAGCAGACGCGTATCCCCGTGGATCTCTGGATCGAAGCGGAGCGCGACGGCGAGCTGTACTACCAACGCGCGGCCAACCTGTCGGTGGGCGGGGCGTTCTTCGTGCAGACCATCCCGCTCCCGATGGGCACGCGGGTGTCGCTGAAGTTCACGCTCCCCGGCGACACGCACGAGATCGTCTGCGAGGGCGACATCGTCTCGGCCAAGGAGCTGGGCATGGGCGTGCAGTTCGTCGGCCTGGTGCCGGCCGACCGCACGCGCATCGAGAAGCTGATCAAGCTCCCGTCGGCGCCCAGGCCGCGCTGACCCGCCGTCAGTGGTGCGGGTCGCAGCTCGCGGCCGGGGTGAGCAGCTCGATCTGGGCGACCACGGCCGCGTTGGTCCCCGCGGTGAGCTCCTTGAGGTAGTTGCACGAGCTCCCCGACAGCTTCGGCGTGGGGTCCTTCGAGACTGCTTCGATCACCAGCGCGAAGTCCTTCCCGAGGGGGAGTTCCTTGAGCGTGAGGTCCTGGCTGGTGGGCATGCCGGCGGTCAGCGAGAGGGGCAGGGCGAGGGAAGCCGACTCCTTGCCCGCCGCGTCCTTGAGCTTCACGAACCGGGTGGCGTCGACCTGGTCCTTGATGCAGCCCTTCTGCACCGCCACGCAGTCGAGCCCGCTGCCGCTCTTCACCAGGGAGATCACGAAGCCGCTGAGCTGATCGTTCAGGCCGGCGCTCACGTAGAGCTCGATGGGGAAGGTGGGGCCCGCGGTCTCGGGACCGCATGCCCAGAGGCCCAGCGAGAGGATCACCAGCCAGCGCTTCATGGCTGGCCCTCGAGGTGGATCTTCACCGGCAGGGTCGCGGTCTGGTTGCTCGTCGCCAGCACCACCACCCCGGTGGTGACCGCCGCGGCGCCGAGGCCGATGCCGATCCACAGCCAGGGGCTCTTGTAGAGCGGGGTGGCCTCGACCACCGGCCCGGTGCCGACCTTCTTCGCGCTGACGCGGAAGGTGAGCGGGTTGTAGGGGTCCCCACGGCCCGCGAGTCGGCGCTGCGCGGCGTCGGCCACCTCGACGTAGTACTCGACCTCGTACGACTGCTCTTCCGCAGGCACCTCGAAGGCGGGCACGGTCGCGGTGGAGTCGGCGCGGCTCACCTTGCCGCGCGAGAAGTCGATGGAGCTGAAGCTCTGCGCGCCCGCGCGCCGGTAGAACAGCTTGGCCTTCGCCCCCAGCGCCATGTCGTCGATGCGCGCTTCGACGACTACCGCCTGGTCGCCCGGCGCGTCGGTGGCGGGGGTCACGGTCAGGGTCACCGGCCGCACCCTCCGCTTGCGGATGTCTTCCTTGATGCGCGCGTAGAGCGAGCGGATCTTCGGGGGCGCGGACTTCGGCAGCTCGTAGTCGGGCCGCGCCTGCAGCAGCTTCTCGAAGGCGTCGCGGGCGCGCTCCTCGTTGCCCAGGTAGAGGTGCGAGAGGCCCAGCAGCCGGTACATCTCGGCGAGCTGGTCGTCGGTGAGGTCGGGTTCCTCGATGCCCTTCTCGAGCGTGCGGATCGCGTCTTCGAAGTCACCTTCGTCGACCTGCAGCGCCGCCTTGTCGACCGCTTCGTTTCGGGGCACCACCTGCCCGGCGCCGAGCGCGAGGAGCGGGGCGTCGAGCACCGCCGTCTCGGCGCGCGCCGCCAGCGCGAGACACAACAACGAGGTGGCCAGGACGCGCACGGCCCGCAGTTCTACCACAGCAAGTTTGACTCGCCTCGTCCTCCTCATGTAGGTTCCGCCCCCTTTCGCAGGGCAATGGCTAAATGCTGGTAAAGATTG
>JBBRUE010000688.1:0-4325 GCA_038248085.1 Myxococcales bacterium
CCCGTCCTCAAAGACATCCCGGTGCTCGTCTCCAGCGCCTACCCGGACAACCGCCACGCCGTCGAAGCCCTCGGCGCCGTCTTCATCGCCAAACCGTGGCGCCCGGGTGAACTCCTGCGCGCCGCGACTGCGCTACTGTCGCGAGGGACGTCCACATGATGCGCGGTCTTCGCCGGCCCCAGTGGCTGCTGGCCTCGCTGCCGTTGATCCCGCTGCTGCTGGTGTTCTGGGCGTACCAGCTCCCTCCCGACGCGACCGACTCGGTGGCGGAGTTGATCGGCACCTGGCAGGCCCACCCCGCCACCGAGGGGCTCGACCCGTTCGCGCCGGGCTCCGACTGGAAGAACATCCAGCTCCCGGGGAGCTTCAGCGAGCAGGGGCTGGCCACCGGACACCACTGGCTCCGCCACACCTTCACCGCGCCCGCGAGCACGGTCGGCCACGACGCGGCCCTCGTCATCGGAGGCGCCCGCGCCGCGTCCCTGAAGATCTTCTTCAACGGCGAAGGCGTCGGGTACAAGGGCGAGCCGTCGTTGAACTTCATCGGGGCCGAGTCGGGGGCCGAGAAGTACTTCGTCCCGGCCCGGCTGGTGCGCCCTGGCGAGAACACCCTGACGATCGAGGTCTGGTCGCTGCGCGTGGGCTACGACGGGATCACCGATCCCCGGCTCCTCTTCGGCCGCCACGACGTGCTCGGGCCGTGGAGCTTCCATGCGCGCCAGGTGCGCGAGGTCGTCGAGCGCGGCACCCTGGTGGTGATCGCGTTCCTCATCATCTTGTTGATCTCGCTGTGGCTGCTCCAGGGCGGTCGCGTGCGCATGGATCTCTACCGCGGCTCGCTCGTCGTCCTCGGCGCCGCGGCGGTCTACCTGGTCGCGATGAGCGGCTTCCTCGTCTCGGACGTCATCAGCGGCGCCGCGCAGATGCAGTTGGTCGTCACCGCGGTCTTCCTGCTCGGCTTCTCGATGGGTGAGTTCATCGAGGCGTACTACCTGCAGAGGACGACGCGCTTCCGACAGCTGAACCGCGTGGTGAGCGCCGCGGCGCTGGTGGCTTCGAACCTCACCTACGACGAGCGCGTCACCCAGGCCTATTCGTTGTGGCTCTTCGCCCTGGTGATCTACGCCCTCGCGCTCGCGGGACGTGACCTGGTGAAGCAGACGACCGTCTTCGGCCCGATCGTCGCGACCGCCACCATCATCGTCGCGGTGTCCGGGGTCAGCGATCTCCTCGGTGACCTCGACGTCGTCTACGCGCCGCGGCTCTTCACCTTCGCCATCGCCAACCTCGCCACCATGTCCGGCGCGGTGGTGGTCGCTGAGTTCCTCCAGCTCGCCCGCGAAAACACCCGGCTCTCGGCCTCGCTCCAGCTGCGCGCTGAAGAATTGGCCGACGCCCTGGTGAAGGCCGAAGAGGGCTCACGCATCAAGAGCGAGTTCCTCGCCAACACCTCCCACGAGCTGCGCACCCCGCTCAACGCCATCATCAACATCCCCCAGGGGCTGCTCGAGCAGTTCCACGAAGTCCACCGCGTGCGCTGCAGGGCGTGCGCCGCGCTCTTCGAGCTCGAAGCGGGTGAAGCGACGCCCGCCACCTGCCCCTCGTGCGCCAAGCCGGCGCTGGCCGTCGAAGACAAGCTCTCGATGGAGCTCGCCCCCGAAGAGACCTCCCGCCTCCTCAAGTCCATCGTCCGCAGCGGCAATCACCTGCTCGCCGTCGTCAACGACATCCTCGACTACTCCAAGCTCGAGGCCGGCCGCGTCGTGTTGCACCGCGAGTCCGTCGCCGTCGACGTGCTCCTCGAGGACCTCCGCCTCGCCCTGGAGCCGGTCGCCACTCTCGCCGGCGTGAAGCTCCTCATCGACTCTCAGGCCGTCGGCGTCGTCCTCGACGTCGACCGCGTCAAGGTGAGCCAGGTCCTCATCAACCTCGTCGGCAACGCCATCAAGTTCTCCGACGGCAAGGGCACGGTGACGGTCCGCGCGCTCGTCACCAATGGCCACGTCATTCTCTCCGTTCGCGACGAGGGCATCGGCATCGCCCCCGAGCACCAGGCCCTCATCTTCGAGGGCTTCCGCCAGGTCGAAGGCAGCAACACCCGCCGCTTCGGCGGCAGCGGCCTGGGCCTCGCCATCTCCAAGCGCCTCGTCGGCCTCCACGGCGGCACCGTCCGCGTCGACAGCACGCTGGGCGCGGGCAGCACCTTCTCCATCGAGCTCCCCCTCGTCGCCAGGCCCGACGAGAGCGCCCTGCTGCCCGACGCCGAAGTCGTGGTGGTCGTCGATGACGAAGCCTCTGCCCTCGACACCACCTCCGTCGCCCTCAAGCCCCTCGGCTGCCGCGTCGTCGCCGTGATGGACCCCCGCGACGCGATGGCCCGCCTCCGCGCTTCCCGCCCCTCGCTCATCGTCCTCGACGTCATGATGCCCCGCATCAGCGGCCTCGAACTCCTCCGCGAGCTCAAGGCCGACCCCGTCCTCAAAGACATCCCGGTGCTCGTCTCCAGCGCCTACCCGGACAACCGCCACGCCGTCGAAGCCCTCGGCGCCGTCTTCATCGCCAAACCGTGGCGCCCGGGTGAACTCCTGCGTGCCGCGACTGCGCTACTCTCCCGCGGGGGAACAGCGCAGTTGATTCAAGGAAGGTCATCCTCATGAAGCGAATCGACGAAGCCCCCCCGATCGCCGCCCAGCCCCAGCAACTGGTGCTCTACGTCGAAGACGAGCCCTCGAACTGGGAGGTCACCGAGCTCCGGCTCCGGCGGAAGTTCAAGCTGCTCTGGGCGCGCACCGACCAGGAGGCCTGCGCGCTCGTGCGCCAGTACGGCCCCCAGCTCTACGCCGTGCTGATGGACGTGCAGCTCAAGGGCTCGGCGCTCGACGGGCTCGCGCTCACCAGCCTGTTCCGCGGCAAGGACATCGGCCCGCTGCCCGACTACGCGGCCGACGTGCCGAAGGTCACCTGTCCCATCTTCTTCGTGACGGCCTACGGCAACCTCCACTCGCCTGAGCAGATGAAGGCGGCCGGCGGCGACGCGCACGTGCCCAAGCCGGTCGACTTCCTCAAGCTGACCCTGTTGCTCGCGCAGAACAGCATGCGGCAGGCGCTCGAGACGTTGAAGCCGCGTCAGTAGCCCTCGCCGTCACGCGCGGCGACCACCTTGCCGCGGAAGTGGCGCAGCACCCACCACAGGTAGCCCGCCGCGAGGAACACGCCGGGGCCCCACCACACGAGCCCCGCCCGCATCGCCGTCGCCCCGGACGCCGCAGTGGTCACCGTGAGCGAGAGCTCAGGCGCGCCGTGCGCCCGCAACACCACGGGAAAGAGGCAGGCCACCGTCGTCACCAATGCCCCGGCGATGAAGGCGACGCCGCCGAAGAACGGGGCCCGTTTCCCTGCGCGCTTCACCACGATCGTCCCCGCGCCCCCGACCGTCAGCACGAGGCCGAGCCAGGCCATCGGTCGCTCGACGAAGCCGGCCATCACCTCGGGAGCCACCCGCCAGGTCGCGAACGCGGTGACGAGCCAGAGCGCGATCACCGCGAGCCACGCCGGCAGCCGCACCCCGAGCGCGCGTGCCTGCACGGCCCCAGACGTCTTCCACACCAGCCAGTTCGCCCCGTGCGCGATGAGCGTCACCAACACCAGCACGCCGCACAACACGGTGTACCCGTCGAGCACCCCGAGCGCCCCGTCGCTGCCGAAGAGCGGGAGTTCGAAGAAGCCCGCCGCCGTCAGCGGCACGCCCCGCACCACGTTGCCCAGCGCCGCGCCCATCAACACCGGCACCGCGATCGAGGCGAGCATGAAGGTGGTGTCGAAGAAGCTGCGCCACAGCGCCGCAGGGAGGTGGCTGCGCAGCTCGATGGAGATGCCCCGGACGATCAACGCCCACACCACGAAGATCACCGGGAGGTAGAGCCCGGAGAACCCCGCCGCGAGCAGCCTCGGGAAGGCGAGGAACATCGAGCCCCCGGCGGCGATCAGCCACACCTCGTTGCCGTCCCACACCGGGCCGATCGCGCCCAGCACTTCACGGCGCTCGACGTCCGTGCGCGCGACGAAGCGGTGCAGCACGCCCGCGCCGAAGTCGAAGCCGTCGAGCACCGCCCACGCCGTCAACATCAGCGCGACGAGCCAGAACCACACCGTGGAGAGCTCAGGAAGCATGGGCCACCTCCCCCGCCCCGTGTCCGTCGGGCCCGTGCAACACCTCGCGCCCCACGAGGAAGAGGAAGGCGAGCCCGAGCACGAAGTAGAGCCCGGTGAAGCCGATCAGCGTGAAGGTCGCGCTGCCTGCGTTCACCGTGGGGCTCGCGCCGTCG
>JBBRUE010000689.1:0-4317 GCA_038248085.1 Myxococcales bacterium
GGTCGGGGTGGCGACGACGAAGTCCTTGCCCTGCCGCGCGAGCTCGAAGGCGTGCGCCTGGTGCGTGTAGAGCGACCCCACCCCGCGGGCCTTGAGCGCGTCCCGCAGCCGCACGTCGAGCGTCTCGGGGATGGGCACCGAGCGCGCCGAGGCCCCCTCGAGCGTCTCGTCGAGGGCGATGTTGCTCCACACCCGGCGGTCCGCCCGCCACTGTTCGATCAACCCGTCTACCCCGTGCGTCGCAGCCCACGGCGTCTTGCGCTTCCCGGCAAAAGTGAGGTCCATCTGCTCTCCTGTTCAGTGGACTGTACGGGCGGTCAGTCCACTGCTCAAGTTTTCAGGAGTCTCTTTGCGCCGCTGCTCGCTTGTGCGGCCCACCTCCCGTCCCCTGCGTGGTCGCGGGGTTTGCCGTCGAGGCGCAGGCGCACTACCTCAGCGCTCAGTGAGTTCCTCCGAGTCGCTCCAGAAGAAGGTCGAGGACGAGCTCCACCACGTCGCCCACCTGGTGCACGACCTCCCGTTCAACCGGCGCTTCCGCACGGTCTCACTCGCGACCTTCATCCACGGGGTCCTCTATTTCTCGGCGAACCACTGGCCCCTGAGCGAGCCGCGGTTGCTCGAGATGACCGCGCTCGACACCGCGACCCCGTTCCTGCCGTTCACCATCTTCCCGTACCTCAGCGCCTACGCCCTGGTGTTCGTCGCGTTCCTCAGCCTCCGGCGCGAAGCCAACGGCATCCGCTTTCTCCAGGTGTTCATCAGCTGCGTCGTGGTGGCGGGCCTCATTCACTGGACGATGCCCACCCGCTACCCGCGCGAGCTCTTCCCCCTCACCGACGCGATGGACCCGCTCTCGCGCGCTGCGTTGGCGATGCTACGCGCCTTCGACACGCCCAACAGCTGCCTGCCCAGCCTGCACGTCGCCAGCTCGATGGCCTCGGCGATGGCGGTGCGCCGCGAACGCCCGCGCCTGTCGTGGGGGCTGCTGGCGTGGGCGACGATCATCGCGATCTCCACGTTGACCACCAAGCAGCACTACGTCGTCGACGTGGTGAGCGGCATCATTCTCGCGTTGGTCAGCATCGGGCTGGTCGACTTCATCAACGCGCGTCGCGCCGGGGTGCTCGCGGCCCTCAAGGCGCGGCTGTAGTTCGCGGACCTCAGGGGATGCCCTTGAACACCAGTCCGAAGGACACGCCGTAATACGTGTCGGTCACCCGCGCCCCGCCGCCGAGCTCCACCGCGTGCACCGTCACGTCGACGCCCAGGCGGAGGTCGAGGAACGACCACGTGCGGAAGGCCAGCCCGATGTTGCCGTCGAACGCGCTGCCGCGTGCCGCCGGGTAGAAGCCCGCCGCGCTCAGCTCGCCCGTCCGCAGCAGCCACGTCGCGCCGAACCCGAGGTCGAGCGTGATGCGCCAGAACTCGAGCACGCGCAGCCCCAGCCCCAGCCGCGGGCCCTCGTAGCTCACGTTCGGCACGCGGGGCCGGGGGCTGCCGTCGGTGCCCTTCTGCGCGGTGGTGGCCTCGAAGACGTGAAAGCCCGCGTGCAGCGACGGCTCGACGTGGTGAAACGGCAGGCGAAACATCAAGCCGGTGCGCAGCCGCATCGCGCTGCTCTTGTAGTTCGACTCGCCCAGGCGGGTGTTGAAGTCCGGCGCCACGTCGGCGCGCAGGGTGACGCCCACGTCGGCGCGCACGTCGTCGACGAAGTACGCCGCGGGGAACCACTGGATGTCGAAGGTCGCCCCGGTCGGCAGCGCGCCCATCGAGAAGTTCGACTGCGAGGGCGGTGCACCGGTGAACTGCACGTCGCGGCCCCACCAGCGGTAGTCGAGCCCGAAGCGCAGCTTGTCGCGCGGCGGTTCCGTGGGAGTCGCGGCAAACAGGAGGCTGGCGAGGAGCAGCGGTGCCATCGCTCCACTCTAGGCACAAACTTGAGCTGGCCTGCCTCCGGGCGAACAATGGCCGCATGGCGGAGAAGCGGCGGTCGAAGCGGCACTCGCGGCGACTGCGGGTGCGGTTCGGGGAATCGGGGTCGGTCGGCTTCCCTCACACGGGCCTCACCAACGACGTCTCGGCCACCGGGCTCTTCGTGGTCTGCAGTCACAACCTCAAGCCGGGCACGCGCGTGCACCTCGAGGTGACGATGCCCGGCGAGACGCCCCTCTTCATCGAGGGCGTCGTCACCCGGCAGGTGCTCGTACCGCCTGAGCTGCGCCAGGTGCTCAAGTCCGGCTTCGGTGTCCGCTATCTCCTCGGCACGGAGCTGATGGCCGAGCTCGTCCCCGCGCTCTCCGCGCCGCGCCGCGACGATCCGTTCTGCCTGGTCTTCAACGAAGAGACGCCCTGGCGTGAGCAGGTGGACAAGGAGTTCAAGCGCGGCGGCGCCTTCATCTGGAGCACCAAGGCCGTCGCGCAGAACACCATCATCACCGTCACCTTCGACCTGCGCTTCCTCGAGAAGGTGCTCGCCTTCGAAGCGCGCGTGGTGCACTCGATGCCCGGCGTCGATGGGCGTCACGGCATCGCGCTGATGTTCGTCGACCCGGCTGGCGCCGCCGCCGCGCTCACCTCCACCCTCGGCTGATCACCCAGACGCGACGCCGATGTCGTGGCCGCGTTGTCAGGGAGTCACGCGGGTTTCGCGCCCGGGCTCCGTCCTTTCGCTGACCTGCGCGAGGCATGCCCGTTGCCAAGGCGTGCCCGATAAAGCACATTGTCGCACGTAGTATGCTCTCAAGAGCACAATTCCTCAAAAAGAGCTGCAGCGACACAAGACCCCGCTGCGTCAGCCCTCGCTCACAGACAGGTGCGCTGCGGCAACACCAACGGCGGCAGCGGCGCCTGGTTGAAGTCGAAGGCGTTCATCAGGTCGTTGGCCTGCCCGTCGCGCGCCGCCGGGTCGAGGTCCGAGAGCGACTGCGTCGAGCCCATGATCTTCTCGATGAAGCGCGGAATCGAGGCGTGCTCCGACACTTCCTTGAAGACGAAGCCGGGCTTCGCGTACGGCGAGATGACGAGCAGCGGCAGGCGGAACCCGAGGCCATACGGCTTCGTCGTCGGCGCACAGCCGTACTGCTGCGGAGGCGGCACGTGGTCGTACCACCCGCCGAAGTCGTCCATCGTGAAGAGGATGGCGGTGTCCTTCCAGTACTCGCTGTTCATCAGCTTGTTGATCTTCTTCACCGTCCAGTTCTCGCCGAAGCACACGCCGCCGACCTGGGGGTGTTCGTCGGCGAGATCCTGGTTCACCAGCCACGAGACCGCGGGCAGCGCGTGCGCGTCGATGTCTCGATCGAATTGATCGGTGCTGACGATGTTCGCCCACTGCGGGCTGTAGCGGATGTTGCGGACCGCGTTGAACATCGTCCAGATCTCCGGCAGCGCGTAGAAGTTGGTGCCGTAGAACTTCCAGGTGGTGCTCGGCGGCAGCACGTCGGGCACCGTCGGAATATCGAAGCAGGGGAACACGCGCGGCTCGGTGCAGGTCGCCGGGTCTTCGACGCTGATCCGCGTGCTCGCCGCCTGGTCGCAGCCCCAGTACGGGTGGAGGATCGTGGTGTCGGGGTTGCCCGTCGCGCCGCCCGACTGCGCCGCCAGCACCGCGAGGTGGCCGGGGAAGCTCGGGCCGATCATCGACGAGAAGAAATGATCAGCCAGGGTGAAGGTGCGCGCGTAGGACCAGTAGTTCGGAATGTCGCGCTCCTGGTACTGCGCGTACGCGAGGTTGTCGCCGCGCGTGCTGGTGCCGGGCACGCGATCCCACCCATTCATCTTTCCGCCGTTCCAGTCGGTGAGCCCCGCGCCGTGGCTGTGGTCCATGTCGCGCAGCGTGTTGTCGGGCGCGCGGCCGCAGGTGCCGGTGCCTCCGTCGGACAACTGGTAGGTCGTCGTGCCCTCGGCGCCGGGGAAGGTGCCGAAGTAGTTGTCGAAGGTGTGGTTCTCTTTGACGATCACGATGATGTGTTTGATCGGGTAGCGCGGGCCACCGTCCCGGTCGGGCAGGCCGGCGTCGGTGCCCGCATCGACCTCGGCGCCCGCGTCCTGCTCGGCGGTCCCCGCGTCGTTCTCTGGCTGCGAACCCCCGTCGTCGGCCCCCACATTGTTCCGGCCACAACCCACCGACAGCAGCAATGAAGTGACCAGAAGGACCGTGTTTCGCATGGGGTCGGGAAGTATCAGTCCTGTGACAGCCGCGTCCAACCCCCGGCGCCTGATCCACGAACCTCGGTGCAGAACCTGCGCGCACCTCTCCCAACCGAAAATCCTGCGGCGGGCTCCCATTTCGAAGGCGCGCCAACCGCACGGACTCAA
>JBBRUE010000690.1:0-4312 GCA_038248085.1 Myxococcales bacterium
GCCCCCGGTCTCGCGCGCCGCCAGCGCGGCCGACGTCTTCTGCAGCGCGAGGTGGGCGAGCCGTTCGCGGAGCAGGTGGGGAAAGGCGGTCTCGTAGACCTTCGGGTTCTGCGCGCTCTGCTGCACGCGCTTGCGCCACTGGCCGGCGTCCGCCTTCACCGAGGTGAGCCACCGCGCGACCTCCTCGGGCTGGCCGCGGGAGAGCGCGGTGAGCAGCTCCTCCGACACGCGGGTCCATTCGCCGGGGAAGCGGCCACGCAGCACCTCGAGGTCGCGTTCAGCGAGGTCCCGCGCGGCGGTGTCGGGGGAGAAACTCACGGGCCTCCATCATTCCACGAGCGGTGGCCGTTTCCTGACGCGTCGTCGAGGTGACGCGCGCTCGCGCCAACCGACGTCACACATGCGCCGCGACAGTCGCATTTGTCCCCGACACCCCGGCAATCCGCCCCGACTCTGCCGCGGCGACCACAGCCATGAGCAATCATTATCATTCGCCCTTGGAACATTAGCTGCACTCACCACCCAGGCGTCCTGTTCCCCCCGGAGACGTCATGCTTCGAACTCTCGTGTTGGTCCTCGCCACGATCTCCTCGCTGGCGCTCGCGGCTCCCCAGGTCATCGACACCTCGTCGGCTGAGCAACAGACGCCGCCGACACCACCCTGCGCGCCGAGCATCGCGTGCACCGCGAAGATCGCTGCGGAGAATGACTTTCAGATCGAGGTCGGTTCCGACGGAAGGACGGGCGACGGCGAGTTGATCCACGGCGGTCAGGTCGTGGTGAAATACGCGGTGACCCCGGCCATCGAGTTCCAGCTGTACTCCACCCACGTGGCGCTCCTCGACGTGGCGCACGCGTTCCCCCACGCCACGTCGTCGCCCCAGGGCGCCTCGCTCGACGGTGTGCAGCCCGGGGTGAAGGTGGCCCTCAACGACGAGGACACCTACCTGCCGGCCCACGAGCTCTCGCTGTACCTCGCGCTCCCGACCTGGAACTTCGAGGGCGCGAGCCAGCGCACCTTCGACCTCGAAGCGTGGTGGTGCATCTCGAAGAGCCTCGGCCCGGTGAGCGCCGGCCTCGACCTGATGGTCGGCGTGACCGACGTCTCCGGCGCGCCCGCCGTGCACGGCATCGCGATGCTGACGCTGGGGTCGGACCTCGGGCATGGCTTCGGCGTCTTCAGGCCTTCGGCACGTGGGGCGCGACCCAGGCCCGCGCGCCGGGAGCCGGCGTGATGGCCGGCCTCAGCTTCGCGCCCAGCGCCGAGTTCTCGGTCGACGTCGGTGGCGAGGTCGCCCTGCACGAAGACACGCGGGTCTTCACCGTCTTCGCCGGCCTGACCTGGGTGCCGCAGCAGCCGAAGACCGACGCGCCGGCCAACCTGAAGCTGCCCTCGGGTGCCGTGGCCGTGCTCGACGCGCCCTGAAGCACCGGCTGGCTCCAGCCCCGCGCTCGGTCTGACCCGGGGCGCGGCGCGTGTGTCCTGGGATTGACCGCGATCCCGTGCGCTGGCCGATCGTCGGATCTCTGACGGGTCAGGCCTGACACAGGAGGTCGCGCCTGAAGCCCCGGAGAAGTCCTGACGCGGCCCGAACCCCATTGATCTGCCTCGTGAAAGCCGGATGCCTGCGATCGGAATGCCCGATGCACAAGCGCGCCCCAGACAATTTCCGTGAGGAGAGACATGGGACCTTCAAGTCCTGAAGCGCTGGTCGAACAACTCGCGAGCCTGGTGATGAGCATCGACGCTGACGAGGCGGGGCTCACCTCGGCCGCCGCGGCGTTGACCGAGCTCACCGAGGCGTTGCGGCCGTCGGGAGGAGCCGCCCTCGAGACCGCCCAACAGGCACTCGGGTCGCTCACCGATCTGAGGGGCTTCGCGCCGCGCGAGGCGCTCAAGGCCGTCTCCGACGCGGTCACCCTGATCCAGAAGCAGCTCGCGGCGCCGCCGGTGACCACCGCCAAGCGCGTCACCCGCGACACCGAGACGCTCGAGCTGGCGCGCGACTTCCTCCAGGAGTCGGGCGACGGGCTCTCGAGCGCCGACGAGATGTTGCTGAGCATCGAGTCGGCCGGCGCCACCACCGAGAAGGTCAACGCGCTGTTCCGCGTGTTCCACACCATCAAGGGCGTCGCCGGCTTCCTCGAGCTGACGGAGATCGTCGCCCTCGCCCACTCGACCGAGTCGCTGATGAACGAGGTGCGCGATGGCCGCTGCCTGCTGGCCGGCGACGCCCTCGACCTCGTCTTCAAGGCGACGGCGATCCTGCGCACGATGCTCGACACGTTGAAGCAGGCTTGCGAGGCGGGCGTCGAACTCACGCCGCACCCCGAGGCGCCCGGCCTCACGCTTCGCCTCAAGGAATTCCTCTCGACCCTCGAGGCCGAGGTCGGCACCGAGCCGACGGTCGCGGTGGCCGCCGCCCCGACTCCGCCACCCGCGGCGGCAGCGGCCACGGTGCCCGCCGCAGCGACGGCGTTCGCGCCGCTGCCGAACGCACCGCCGCCCCCTTCCGCGCCCGCGCCGAGGCCATCGGCCGCCATTCCCTTCGCGTCGGCCCCGGTGCCGGAAGCGCGCGCCTCGGCGCCTGCCCCCGAGCCCCGGCCTGCCCCGGACGCGGAAGCCCCCGCAGTGGCAGTGGCCGCGCCCCCTGCCGCGCGGCCTGGCGCCGCGAAGATGCGCGAGACGGTGAAGGTCGATCTCGAGCGGGTGGACAGCATGGTCGAGATGATCGGCGAGCTGATCATCGTCGAGTCGATGCTCACGCACTCCGGCGAGCTCAGCGGCACCTCGGTGACGATGCGCAACACGCTGGGCCAGCTGGGGAAGATCTCCCGCGACCTGCAGAACGCGGCGATGCGCATGCGCACCGTGCCCGTCCACAGCGCGTTCCAGAAGATGGCGCGCCTGACCCGCGAGGTCGGCCGCAAGGCCGGCAAGGAAGTGGTGCTGGTCACCCAGGGCGAGGGCACCGAGATGGACCGCGCGATGGTGGAGCGCCTCGAGGACCCGCTGGTGCACATGGTGCGCAACGCGGTGGACCATGGCATCGAGACGCCCGAGGCCCGCGTCGCCGCCGGCAAGCCCGCTACCGGCGTGCTGACGCTCTCGGCCAGCCACAAGGGCGCAGCATCATCATCGAGCTGTCGGACGACGGCGCCGGGCTCAGCCGCGACCGCATTCTCAAGAAGGCGACCGAGAAGGGCCTGGTGCAGCACGGGGCGGTGCTCACCGACAACGAGGTGTTCCAGCTCATCTTCGCGCCGGGCTTCTCGACGGCCGCCAAGGTGACCGAGGTCTCGGGCCGCGGCGTAGGCATGGACGTCGTCAAGCGCAACGTCGAGGCGATGCGCGGGCGCGTGCTCATCGAGTCGACGCTCGGCAAGGGCAGCACCTTCCGGCTCGTGCTCCCGCTCACCCTGGCGATCATCGACGGCATGTTGATCAGCGTCGGCAAGGAGCGCTACCTGGTGCCGAGCCTGAGCATCGTCGAGGCGCTCCAACCGACCCGCGAGATGTTGTCGTCGATGGGCGAGCGCGACGAGCTGCTCTCGGTGCGCGGGCAGGTGATGCCCATGCTCCGGTTGTCGAAGTTGTTGGGCGTGCCCGAGGCGCGCGTCGACCCCACGACCGCCCTGGTGGTGGTGGTGGAGAGCGTCGGCAAGCGCATCGGGCTGCTGGTGGACCAGGTGCTCGCCCAGCAGCAGGTGGTGATCAAGGCGCTCGACAAGGGCGTAGGGCGCGCGGAGTTCTACTCGGGCGCCGCGATCCTCTCCGACGGTTGTGTCGGGCTGATCCTCAACATCGACAAGTTGTGCGGACTCATCACCTACAAACACCGCGTCACATCGGGTGACGCGCAGCCGGAGGCCAGACCCTGATGGATACGCAAACGACCCCTGCCGCGGTCACGCCGCAATTGGCGACGCTCGCCGGTAAGTACATGACCTTTCGCGTCGGCGGCGAGGAGTATGGCCTCGAGATCCTCAAGGTCCGCGAGCTCATCGGGCTGCTGGAGATCACCCGCGTGCCCCACGCGCCGCACGGCGTGAAGGGCGTGGTCAACCTCCGCGGCAAGGTCATTCCCGTCATCGACCTGCGCACCCACCTGGGCATCAGCAACGAGAGCGCGGTCGCCCGGCCCGTCATCATCGTCGCCCAGCTGCAGTCGGAGAGCGGGCCCATCACCACCGGCGTCCTGGTCGACCAGGTGCTGGAGGTGCGCAACATCGCCGCATCGCAGATCGAACCGCCTCCCAGCTTCGGGAGGGAGGACGAGGCCACCCGCTTCATCCTCGGGATCGCCAAGAC
>JBBRUE010000691.1:0-4307 GCA_038248085.1 Myxococcales bacterium
CAGGCGGCCGAAGGTCAGCCAGGGGAGGGTCGCCAGGGAGGCCAGGGCCAACACGAGCACGCCGACCTGCACGCGCGGCTTGACGAGATCGAGCCCCAACGCCGCCTGCGCCGCGAGCAGTGGAACGATCGGGAAGAGAAAGCGGAGTTCCTTGTGCGGGATGAAGGAGTGCACCAGGAAGAACCCGAACGCGATCAGGGCGACCTTCGGGTGTCTGCGGACACCCAGCGCGGTCAGCAGCACCAGCGGGATGAAGGTCAGGCCTTCGGCGGTGATGAACGCGACGAGGTAGTGGAAGAACGGCGCGGTCCCGAACCCCGATGCTCGGCCTTCGATGAGGTTGAAGCGGAGGTACTGGCGTGCCGAGTGGAAGAGCTCGCCCCACGTCAGGAGGTCGACCAGGCCGTACGCGGCGGCTCCCAAGAGCAGGACCGCGAGGAGCGTCACCCCTCTTCCTGACCCTCTCTCCCCGGGGGGAGCGGGGATTCCGTGGACGATCCACAGGGCGCCCAGGCAGAAGAGCCCGTTCTGCAGCCGCAGGCCCACGGCGAGGCTCAACAGCAGCCCGGCCGCGATGATCTTCCCGCGTGACGGCGAGCCGAAGAGCAACGCGAAGGCGAGGGTGACGGGAAGGCCCGACACACCCTCTCCCATCGCCCTCGGTGCGATGAACACCGCGAGGCCCATCAGCGAGAACACCGTCGCGCCGATCGCTGCGCTCCGCTCGGAAGCGCTCTGGGCCCGCGCCAGCAGGTACACCGCGAAGGCCGTCGCCGAACCCGCGAGGCAGAACGCGAACTCCACCACCCGCAGGTGCGACAGGCCGGTGAGCTCCGCGAACTTCATCAGCGCGGCTACGAAGCCGGGCAGGGTGCAGTGACGGGCACCGTCGACGAACTCCCACGCCTGCCAGCCATAGCCGAAGACCGCGCGGTGGGCCGGCTCGAGCGACTGGTAGTACTCGTCGGGCCACCACAGCCCGTCGTCGACCGCCGCGAACACCAGCCGGGCCACGAGCCCGACGGCCAGGCCACCGATCAGCAGCAGGCGCGCAAGGCGATCGGGAGCCGGGGTCACGGGAGGCGCCGCTCTACTACAGCGCCGCCGTGCTATGCGCGCGCGATGCAGAGCTTCGAAGAGGTCGCCTCGTTCATCCGCCAGAACGAAGTGGGTCGCCGCGCCTGGCTCGACACGCCGTACGGTCGCCGCCTCGTCACCTACGCCGATCTCACGGCGACGGGTCGCTACCTGCACTTCGTCGAGGCGTGGCTGCGCCGGGTGCGGCCTTTCTACGCGAACTCCCACACGGCCATCTCGTCGACCGGCCGGGTGATGACCGAGCTGCGCGAGGAAGCGCGGCGGGTGATCAAGCGCGCGGTGAACGCCGGGGCCCAGGACGAGGTGCTCTTCGTCGGCAGTGGCGCGACCGCGGCGATCAACAAGCTGGTGGGTCTGCTGGGCTGGCGCATCTCCGAGCCGCTGGAGCGCGAGTTCAACTTGAGCTCGCTCATTCCGCGCGAGAAGCGCCCGGTGGTCTTCGTCGGGCCGTATGAGCACCACTCCAACGAGCTCCCCTGGCTCGAGTCGATCGCCGAGGTGGTGGCCATCGGCCTCTCGCCCCGGGGCCAGGTCGATATGGCGGACCTCGAGCGCAAGCTGGCCGCGTTCCCCACCCGGCCGATGAAGATCGGCGCGTTCTCGGCCGCCTCGAACGTCACCGGAATCGTCACCGACGTGAAGGCCGTCTCGCGGCTGCTGCATAAGTACGGTGCGTACGCGTGCTTCGACTACGCGGCGGGCGGGCCGTACATGCCCATCGACATGCACCCCGGTGACGAGACCGAGCGCATCGACGCGATGTACCTCTCGACGCACAAGTTCATCGGCGGCCCCGAGGGCTCGGGCGTGCTCGTCGCGCACCGAGACTTCTTCCGCACCCGCAGCCCCGAGCGGCCGGGTGGCGGAACCGTCGACTACGTCGCCTCGTTCGATCGCACCTCGGTCGACTACGTGGGCCGGCTCGACGAGCGCGAAGAGGGCGGTACGCCGGCGATCCTCGGCGACATCCGCGCGGGCATCAGCTTCTGCGTGAAGGAGATGACCGGCCCCGCGCGCATTCTCGCGCACGACCTCCAGCTGGCGACCTACGCGCTCTCACGGCTCGGTCGGCACCCGGGCATCGAGCTGTTGGGGCCCACCGACGTGCCGCGCCTGCCGATCATCAGCTTCAACATCAAGCGGCTGCACCACGACTACGTGTCGGCGCTGCTCGACCACCTCTTCGGCATTCAGAACCGGGCGGGCTGCAGCTGCGCGGGGCCGTACGGGCACCGGCTGCTGGGCATCGACCGCGCGCGCTCGGAGTCGTACCGCAACCAGATCGCCCGCGGCCTCGGTGGCCTGAAGCCCGGCTGGGTGCGCGTCACGCTGCCGTATTACGCGAGCGACGAAGACATCGAGTTCATCCTCTCGGCGATCGAGTTCGTCGCCGATCACGGGCACGACTTCCTCCCCGAGTACCGCCTCGGCTGGCTCGACGGCGTGTGGCGCCACGTCGAGCGGCCGATGACCGACGTGAGGCCCATCGAGCTGACGGTCGACGCGTTGAGGGAGGCCGCGCAGAGCTTCGCTGCCGGAGATCACGAGCAGCCGATGTCGACGGTGCAGATCCGCGCCGAGCGCAGTCGCTACTTCGACGAGGCGAAGGGCCGGGTGAAGGACCTCAAGGACCGCGCGACCCGCGAGCCGCTGGTGTGGAACGCCGGCACCGGCCGTCCCGACGTCGACGCCCTGGTGTGGTTCGACTGGGTGCACACCGACGATCCCTGGAGCCGCGTGCCCGATACCGCCCCTGAGCGCCCGTTGCCCAGCCGCTGCGGGTTCTTCTCGGACATCGCGGTGTCGCTCACCTGAGACTGCCGTCAGTCGACGTGCGCACCCTTGGGGATCACCACGATGCCGCTCTCGGTGACGTGGAAGCGCTTCTTGTCGTGCTCGAGATCGACGCCGATCTTGGTGCGCGGCGGAATGGTGACGTTCTTGTCGATGATCGCCCGGCGGATCTCGCAGTGGCGGCCGATCTCCACGTTCTCCATCAGGATGGAGTCGGACACCTCGGCCCACGAGTTGACCCGCACCCGCGGTGAGAGCACCGAGCGGGTGACGAGGCCGCCGGAGATGATGCACCCCTCGCTGACCAGGGAGTCCATCGCGCGACCGACGCGCATCTGGGTGGCATCGGCGAAGACGAACTTCGCCGGGGGGAGCGAGGTGCTCGCGGTGATGATCGGCCACTGCGAGTTGTAGAGGTTGAAGATCGGCTCGACCGTGATCAGGTCCATGTTCGCCTGGAAGTAGGCGTCGAGGGTCCCCACGTCGCGCCAGTAGCCGCGCTCGCGATCGCCGAGACCGGGCACCTCGTTCTGCTGGAAGTCGTAGGCGTAGACCCGGCCGCGCTGGTTCAAGCTGGCGAGGATCGACTTGCCGAAGTCGTGCGCCGAGGCCGGGTTCTTCGCGTCTTCGGTCACCTCTCGCACCAGGGTGTCGGTGTTGAAGAGGTAGTTGCCCATCGACGCCAGGCAGCGGGTCGGGTCGCCGGGCATCGGCGGCGGGTTCTTCGGCTTCTCGATGAAGTTCTTCACTTCGCCGTCGGCGGCTACGTCGAGGATGCCGAACTCGCTGCCCTGCTCGATCGGCACCGGCAGCACCGCCACCGTGCAGTCGGCCTTCCGGTCCACGTGGAAGGCCATCATCTGGTGCACGTCCATCTGGTAGACGTGATCCGCGCCGAACACGAAGACCGTCGACGGCGCCTCGTCGGTGATCAGGTTCAGGTTCTGGAAGATCGCGTCGGCCGAGTGCCTTGGGCGAATTCGAAGTGGCAGAGGCACTCCATCGCGAGGCTCTGGCGATGCGTCGGCGCCTGTTCCCTCGCGATCATCCCGACACCGCGAACAGCCTCAACAACCTGGCGCACCTGCTGTGGAGCACCAAGCGCGCCGCGCTGGCGGAGCCGATGTTCGTGGAAGCGCTGGCGATGAAGCGGCGGTTGTTTCCTGGCGACCACCCGGAAGTGGCGGTAAGCCTCGCCAATCTCGGGGCGGTGCGCGAGACCCTGGGCCACCAGGAGGAGGCGCTGCAGCTGCGCACCGAGTCGCACGAGATGTTGCTGAGGGTGCTGCCCGGGGATCATCCGTGGAAGGCGGCGAGTCACAGCAGCCTCGCCTCCCTGTTGGAAGAGTTGGGCCGCACCGACGAGGCGCTGGCACATTACGAACAGTGCCTCGCGATGCGGCGGCGGATCTATC
>JBBRUE010000692.1:0-4298 GCA_038248085.1 Myxococcales bacterium
CCGCCCCCGTCGAGCCGTCGTGGGAAGCGCCCGCCGAGGCCCCCGCACCCGCGGTGACTCAGCCTTCGTGGGAGGCGTCCGTCGAGGTCGCGCCCGCCCCCGTCGAGCCGTCGTGGGAAGCGCCCGTCGAGGTCGCGCCCGCCCCCGTCGAGCCGTCGTGGGAAGCGCCCGCCGAGGCCCCCGCACCCGCGGTGACCCAGCCTTCGTGGGAGGCGTCCGTCGAGGTCGCGCCCGCGGCCGTCGAGCCGTCGTGGGAAGCGCCCGCCGAGGCCCCCGCACCCGCGCTGACTCAGTCTTCGTGGGAAGCGCCGTCCGCCCTGCCGTGGGATGCGCCCGTCGAGGTCCCCGCCCCCGCCGTCGCCCAGCCCCCCTCGTGGGAGACCCACGAGACGACTGAGCAGACCTGGGCGGCGCCCATCGAGGCGACCGTCGAGCCGCTCCCCGAGCTCGACGCGGAACTCGCCGTCGAAGCACCGGCCGTCGCCGCTTGGGACAGCGCCCCCGAGCCAGCGCCGTATTCTTCGCCGTCGTCCACGCCTTTCGCCGGCGCTCTCGGCACGCCGCCTGCCCACGGCAACTCGCCATCGGCCTTCGATCTGCTCGCCATGCCGCCGGAGTCCGCGCCGCGGATCCCCACCTTCGCGGCCCCCGCCCCGGCCCCCGCGCCCGCGGCGCAGCCCCACACCCAGATCTTCGCGAGCAGCTGGGAGAACGACGCCCCCCTCGAGGGGACGACGGACACCTCGGCCTTCGGCACCGCGTGGGACGCCTCCGCCGAGCCGCCGCTCACCGGGACCGTCGAAGCCGATCTCTCGGGCAGCGCGTCGGACACGATCGACCTCGCCTCGGCGGCCGATTTCCTGGTCGCCACGCCCAGCACGGAGAGCGAAGAGATCAGCATCGACTCGGAGCCCGGCGAGTTCATCGTCGAGTCGGCGTCCGCGGCCGAGCTCGCGACCGACGTGCGCGAGACCGGAGCGTCCTCGATCGACCCCGGCCCGGTCGAGCTCGCGAACAACTTCGACTTCATCGACAACTCGCAGCTCGTCGGCACGGGCGCTGCGTGGAACGACGACCGCCAGTCGATCGCCCTCGACGAAGAAGACGACGGAGAAGTGATCCAGGGCATGGTGCTCGAAGAGGAGCCGGCCACAGCCGCTGAGCCCGACAGCTGGGGCGCCGCGGTCTCGCAACCGTCGCCTGCACCGCAGCCGATTGCTCCACCGGCGGTCGCCGTGGCTCCGCGCCCGGCCGTGCCCGCGCTCGCCGACCCGGCGCCGCTTCAGACCCGGGTGGCCGTGCCGCTGGGCCCCGTCGCGGCCCCCCCGGTTGCGCCCCAGCCGGGGCCCGAGGTGCAGCAGCCGGTGCTGGTGCCGGGCGAACACCGCGTCATCCTCCACACCGTCGAAGGACAGGTGAAGCGAGGGGCCATCAAGGACGCGAAGCTCGGTGAGCCGCAGCTCTTGCTCCAACTCGCCAACGGAGGCGCAGAGACGCTTCCCCGCGAGCGGGTCAAGGCCCTCTTCTTCATGCTCGCGCCCGGCGCCCGCGCCCCCTCGACCGAAGGCAACAAGGTGCGCGTCACCTTCAAGGACGGGCGCCAGGTCGCCGGGTTCTCGAAGGACCATCGCGCCGCCACGGCTGGCTTCTTCGTCGTCCCCGCCGACAACCGCACCAACACCGAGCGGATCTTCATCTTCCGGCACGCCGTGCAGAGCATCGCCGTCGAAGGCTGACGCGGGCCGGTGTCGGTATCGCGGGGGGTGGATTGACAAGAGGTGGGCAGGTAGCGCACCTTTCCCCTCGCCAGCGCTGACTGTGGGCCGGAGGTCACATGCCGAGTGGAACGACGCAGGGTCGGGAGAAACGCATTTTCCCGCGCATCCAGGTGGCGCTCACTGCGCACTGCCGCATCGGCAATCGCTTCATCCGCGACGCGGTGGCCGATCTCTCGGAAGGCGGCCTGTACCTGAAGACCAAGGAGCCCGCGCGCACCGGCACGCCGGTTCGGGTCGCGCTCGCGTTGCCCTTCTCGGAAGGTCCGCGCTACTGCACCCTGGTGGGCCAGGTGGCGCGCATCGATCGCGACAGCCGCGGCTTCTCCAAGGGGCTGGGCGTGACCTTCGAAGGCATCGAGACCCACACCGGTGATCGCGAAGCGCTCAAGGGCTTCCTGACGAAGCGCAAGGTGGCCTGAAGGCTCAGGCCTCGCGCGCTTCGAGGATCTGCACACCCAGCATCGCGGCCAGGAAGGCCTTCACCTGGTGCTCGGGCTTTCCAGCCAGGGCGACGATCTCCGCGTTGGTGCGCGTGCCATCGATGCGCGGGAGCAGCTGGGCTTCCCACTTCTCGAGCTCGAGTTCCTGCAGCTGGTAGGCGGGCTGCTGGCTGGGCAGGAGTCGATCTTCGGGCCGCACGATGCGCGCGAGGCGCTCTGGCTTGTAGAGCTTCTTCACGCCGCGAATGGTGAGGTTCCCGGGAAAGAGGTCGAGCTTGATGCTCTCGGCGCGCGCCTTCTCGCGGAAGGTGACGACGAACTGGCCCTCTTCCCAACCGAAGAGGCTGTAGATGATCGCCTTCACCTGCTGGCCCACGTAGTAGAGCCGCTCGGTGTCCTTGAGCAGGCCGCGCTCGACCAGCACGTCGCCGGTGCGACGCTTGGTCTGGGCCGCCACCACCGCCGCGTCTTGCAGCTGGTCGGGCTTGATCTTCCCCACGCGCACGAGGAACTGGCCGAACCGATCGGCGGCGAGGTTGGAGAGGGCGAAGACCGGCTGACCGCCTTCGAAATAGACGACCTTCTTCACCTTGCCCTTCTGGCAGTACAGCTCGCCGGTCTCGCGCGAGAGGTAGAAGGCGCTGATCAAGCCCGGGAGGTTGTCGTGCAGCTCCCCCTGCCGCGAGGTGCGCCGGTTGGGGTCGAGGGGCAACGGAGGCGCGGGCGCGGGCCGCGAGCCAGACACCGGGCCGGCCACGTGACGCTGCGCGGTCAGCTTTTCACCCTGGAGCTCGGCGGTGATGTTGCCGCCACCGGTGACGCGGATCTTCCCGGTCAGCTCCATCGGCTCGTCGTCGGCGTCCTCGATGTCGATGTCGAGCTCGACGTCGAACGGGTCTTCGGAGGTGGAGGCGTGGGCGGCCGCGGCGGAGGCGGTCATCGGCGCCAGCTGCCGGACGGTCTCGAGCAGGGCCTTGGCGTCGAAGGGTTTCTCGAAGAACTTCGAGCCGGGGAAGCGGGTCATCGCCTCGGTGGAGTGTTTGCTGCCCTTGAAGACGCCGCTCATGAAGAGGAGCGGGAGCCCGGGCGCCGCCGCGCGCAGCCCTTCAGCGACGTGGTAGCCCATCATGTCGGGGAGCAGCACGTCGATGAGGGCGATGGCGATCGGCTCGGTCTTGATCAGCTCGACCGCCGGCTTGCCCTTGTTGGCCCCGACCACGCGGTAGCCCGCCTCTTCGAAGAGCGACGTGAGCAGCGCCACCAGTTCCTTGTTGTCGTCGACGACGAGTATGGTGGGCGTCATGCCGCGGGGGACGTTACCTCCTGCCGCCAGCACCCCAAAGCAAACGCGTATGAGACCCCTCCTCCTTGTACTGATGCTCTCTGCAGTTTCGGTGGCAGCGCAGGAGCTGCCCGATTCCGGCCTGCCGGACGCCTCGGTGGGCCAGGGGGGTGCGGAGCAGGGTTCCGAAGAGAACGACCCCAACGCCGTGCCCTGCCTCGACTCGAGCACCTGTGGACAGGGGTTCCAGTGCGTCAATACCCGCTGCGTACCCCGGCCGATCATCAAGGTGGGCTGCAACGCGGTGCCCGGGGTGCTGGTGCTGGGCGCGTTGGTCGCAGCGCTCCGGCGCAAGCGGTAGGCCGCGGGTGCCTCGACCCATGGGACGCGGGCTTGCCGTCAGCGCGGTCGTGGTCGGCGGGGCGATCATGGTCGGCCTGCTCGCCACCACCAGGCCGGCGCAGCCCCTGGAACGCCGCGTGGTGGCGACGCCCGAAGCGGCGATCCCGAAAGTGAAGTCGCGGCCGGAGGTGCTCCGCGCAGAGCCTGTGCCCGAAGTCCTGGCGCCGTTGATGAGCCGGGCACAGCCGAAGCTCCCATCGGGAGAAGGGGACTGGCTCACCGAGCACCCCGAGGACGGGCAATCGCTCGCGCAGCACCGCGCCGACTGCGTGCCGGTGCCGGGCCGGGTGGTGTACCTCGTGCCGGTCGGCGCGCTGAGCGCCGAGGGAAAGCTCGTCATGGAGCGCCTCGCGCCGTTGCTGGCCGCGCACTTCCAGTTGCCGGTGAAGGCGCTGC
>JBBRUE010000693.1:0-4290 GCA_038248085.1 Myxococcales bacterium
AAGTCGGGCGCGGAGCTGCTCATCGAGCACGGCGTCGGTCCGCTGCGCGCCCTGGTGCACGCCCCGGGTCGCGAACGCTGGGCGCGGTTGGGCATCGAGCAGCCGGTGGTGCCGGGCGCCAGCCTCACCTCGTCGGTCGCGGTGCCGCTGCAGTCGGGCCGCATCGATCGCACCCTGGTCGTCGACAAGGAGGCGGTGGTGCGCGTCGCGTCGGAGAGCGGCGTGTGCGGGCTGTTCAAGGGGAACGACCTGCTGAGCGTCGATGGACTGGAGACCGGCTGTGAGCTGGTGCGCGTGCTGTCGCCGGGCACGTACCGGTTGCTGGTGCGGCCGTTCGCGGGCCGGGTGCAGCCGGGATCGCTGCGGTGGACCGCGGAGCCGGTGACGCAGCTGGTGGAAGGCATCGGCGGCGAAGACTGGCTCGCGCCCGGCGAGGTGCGGCTGTTCCGCTTCGACACCGGGAACAAGGGGAAGCTCGGGCTCGGGGTGCAGGCCAAGAGCGAGCTGCTGGAGTGCGCCGTGTACAACGACGGGTACCAGCTGGTCGGCGAGGGCTGCCACCAGTACCTCGGCCTCGACAAGGGCCGCTACCTGCTCACCGTGAGGAACCCTCCAGCTCCCGGGGCCGCGCCGCTCGCGTTCAAGCCCGTGCTGCTCGGGTTGTCGGGCGAGAAGAACGACGTGCCTGAAGAGTACCTGCGCGAGTTCTTCGGCCGGGTGGGGGTGGTCCGATGAGCGCCCCGCTGATGCTGAAGGCGAAAGACGCGACAGGACTTCCCCTCTCCCTGCCCCTCTCCCCCACGGGGGCGAGGGCATTGACTCAAGCTCACCGGAGTTCGCTCATGACGCGTTGGTTCTTCACGCTGACGTTGTGTGCCGCCGCCGCGCACGCGCAGTACCGCCCCGCCGATCAGGGCCAGCGCCCGGCCAGCGGCGGCATTCTCCCGGAGACCTTTCTCCGCGGCTTCGACCCGGTCACCGTCTACTTCCCGTCGGACCAGGTGGGCGAGAAGGCCAACGCCGACGACGGCCCCAAGCGCCTGAAGATCGCCCCTGAGTGGCCCGGCGCTTACGTGTGGGTCGACAAGAAGACGCTCCAGTTCCGACCCGCGGAGCCGTGGCCCGCCCTCGCGCGCTTCTCCATCGAGGCCGGCGGTGGCCGCAAGATCCTCACCACCATGATGTCGGCCCCCTCGGCGATGTCGCCCGCGCCAGGCAGCGAAGGCCTGCGCCCCTTCCGGGTAGTCACCCTCACCTTCCCCCAGGCCTACCCGGTGGCCTCGCTCAAGAAGATGCTCTCGCTGGAGATCCGCGATCTGCCGGGCCTGGGCGACTCGCCGTCGCGCAAGGTGAACGGCTACGCGCTCGCGCCGCTCCCCCGCGCCACGCACCGCGACCCCGCCACGTGGACCGTCACGCTCGACGAAGACGTGCCCGAGGGAAAACAGCTGGTGGCCACCGTCAGCCTCGCGCTGGGCAACGAAGGCACCACGCTGTGGCAGGGCCGCGCGGCGACGCGCACGCCCTTCACCCTGACCGAGGTCCGCTGCGGCAACGCGGTGTTCCCGCTCATCGGCGGCGCCTCGACCCCGAAGGACCTCGCGCTGGGCTGCGGCAACCGCGGTGACCTGCCGCAGCTCGTCTTCTCTGCGCCGGTGCAGGACCTCACCCTAACCGCGCTGCGCAAGCTGGTGCGGCTCGAGCCGTCGGTGCCCGACCTCCGCTTCCAGGGCTACGGCAGCCGCGTGCAGCTCGTCGGCAAGTTCGTGCCCGACACGCTCTACAAGTTGACCCTCGGCAGCGCGCCGATTCGCGACGACGCCCAGCGGCCGCTGCGCGAAGTGAAGGCCGCCGACGTGTACTTCCACCTAGGCTGGAAGACGCCCTTCCTCGCCTGGTCGCAGGGCACCGCGATGCTCGAGGCGAAGGGGCCGCGTACGCTCCCGCTGCGGGGCTACGGCGAGGCGCGCGCCGACGTGCGGGTGTACCGCGTCGACCCGCTCCACCCCGGGCTCTGGCCGTTCCCCAGCTCGCCGGTGGTGATCGACGAGCAGACCGATCCACCCTTCCCCGGTGAAGAGCCGGCGCTCCTCAGCTCGCCCTCGAGCTACGCCGACGCGAGCTCGCTCTCGCGGCACATTCGCCTCCTCGGGAGCCCGCTGGTCTCGCGGCTCGTCGACCTGCCCCTCTCGGACAAGTCGGGCGCGACCACCTTCGGGCTCGATCTCAAGCCGCTGCTCGACGAGGTCGTGGGCACCAACCGCCCGGGCACCTACCTGGTCGGGCTCCGCCGCCTCACCGGCCGCTCGGAGCGCGCGTACATGCGCGTGCAGATCACCAACCTCTCGATGACCTCGGTCGAAGAGACGGGGCGCGCGGTCATCTACGTGCGCACGCTCGACACCGGCGAGCCGGTGCGCGGGGCCACGGTGAAGCTCGAGGGCGTCGCCGGCACCCCGCAGCGCGCGGTCGAGACGACCCAGACCACCGACGGTGACGGCCGCATCACGCTGGCCCCGATGGGGTGGGACTCGATCTCCCGCGTCTCGGTGAACGCGGGCGACGACGTGCTGGTGCTCGACCCGCGCGAGCGGCTGCCGGTGTTCGCGAACAACCACTGGTCGAGCTCCGACTCGTGGCTCTCGTGGCTGCTGGCGAAGTCGATCCCCACGCCGGTCAACGACACCACCCTGGGCTTCATCTTCCCCGAGCGCGGCATCTACCGCCCCGGCGAGCCGGTGTTCATCAAGGCCTTCGTGCGCACCAAGGTCAGCGGCGAGCTGCGCGTGCCGGTCGACCTCAAGCGCTTCGGCGTCCAGGTGATCGGCCCCGATGGCACGGCGTACCCGGTGACGGTGAAGACCTCGGTGCTCGGCGGGCTCGAGGCGACCTTCAAGGAAGCCGACGTGCCGACGGGCGACTACACGCTCTCGCTCTTCGACAAGAACCCCGAGTCGTTCCTCGCGCGCCGCGGCTTCAAGATCGAGGCGTACCGCGTGCCCACGTTCGAGGTGCAGCTCACCGGCGCGCTGCGCGTGCGCAACGATGGCCCGTTCAAGGTCAAGGCGCTCGCCCGGTACTACGCGGGCGGCAACGTCGCCAACCAGCCCATCGCGTGGACGGTGACGCAGCGGGCCTACGACTGGGTGCCGAAGGGGCAGCCGGGCTTCCTGTTCGCCAACTCCTCGCAGTTCGCGCGGCCGGCCTCGCAGCAGGCGCCGGGCGTCACCTCGCAGACCGGCGAGCTCGACGACAACGGCGCGGCAGAGATCACCATGAACCCGCAGCTCGATCTCGACGGCAGCCCGCGGGTGTACCGCTTCGAGGCGACCGTCACCGGGCCCGATGAGCAGCCGGTCACCACCACCACCGAGGTCAAGGCGCTCCCCTCGTTCGTGCTGGGCCTGAAGATCCCCCGGTACCTCGAGAAGGCGACCGAGCTGAAGCCCGAGGTGCTCGCGGTCGGCGTCGACGACAAGCCGGTCAAGGGCCAGGAAGTGCGCGTGCGGCTCTTCCGCCGCGTGTGGCACTCGACCCTGCGCGAGACGAGCTTCGCGACGGGCCAGGCGAAGTACCAGACCGATCAGGAGGACGTGCAGGTCGCCGAGAAGGTGCTCAGCAGCGCGACCGAGGCGGTGAGCAACGCCTTCCCGATCACCGAATCAGGCGTCTACGTGGTGGAGCTCTTCGCGCGCGACAAGCTGGGCCGGGTGCAGACGCTGTCGGCCGACCTCTACATCGGCGGCTCGACCCCGCAGAGCTGGCAGAAGTCGCGCGACGGGGTGTTCGAGCTCAAGCCCGACAAGAAGTCCTACGCCCCGGGCGAGGTGGCCCACGTGCTGGTGCAGAGCCCGTACGCCACGGCCCGCGCGCTGGTGGTCATCGAGGAGCCGGGCGGCAACCGCTACCTGTGGAAGGACATCGCCGGCTCGAAGGCGGTGGTCGACGTGACGATCACCGATCGGTTCGTGCCCAACCTGCCGATGCACGTGGTGCTGATGCGCGGCCGCCTCGGCGAGGGGAAGAGCGACGACGCGCGCTACAAGCCGGCGACGGTCGCCAGCTCGCTCGATCTCCAGGTCGAGCCAACGAAGAACACGGTGTACGTCAACGTGCAGCACGCAGAGATGGCGCGCCCGGGCACGAAGCAGGACTTCACCGTCACCCTGCTCGACGATCAGAAGAAGCCGATCGGCGGAGAGGTGACGTTGTGGCTGGTCGACGAGGCGGTGCTCTCGCTGGCGAAGGAAGGCCCGCTCGATCCCCTCACTGAGCTCATCCGCCGCAACC
>JBBRUE010000694.1:0-4282 GCA_038248085.1 Myxococcales bacterium
CACCCAGACGCTCGAGGCGTACCTCGCCGAAGAGGCGCGTCGGCTCCCGTGGGTCACCCGCATGGCGAGCTCGCGCTTTCCGCAGTTGGTACGCAGCCGGCTCGAGCAGTGCGCGCGCGGGCCCGGGGGCACCTTGCACTGGCTCGCGCACGAGGACACCGCCCACATCGCGGCGCACTTCGGGTCACGCGAGGAATGGAAGGCCATCGGCGGGTGGGACCGGGTGAGCCGCGAGCGCCCTTCGGAGAAGCCCACCCTGCTCGACCACGGCTACGACCCCCAGAAGCCGCGCGCAGACTTCGGCTTCGACGAGGCGCACGAGGCGGCCCGCTTCCGCGGCGGCGCGTGCGTGACGAAGGACGTGGTGCGCGGCGATTGGCGGGCGCTGCTGCGTTGGCGCTGCCACGCCGGCCACGAGTTCCCCGCGAGCCTCAACCTCGTGCTCGCCGGCGGTCACTGGTGCCCGACCTGCATCGGCGACCCGTCGCGCTACCCGGAGCTGGCGCAACACAGCCCGTTCTTCGACCAGGTGTTCTCACCGCAGGCGGCGGCTCGTCACTCCGCGAACGCGTTGACGTAGTTGAGCGCGCCGCCGTCGAGGATCGCTCCGCGCAGCCAGCGCATGATGTGGAAGTACGTGAGGTCGACCTCCACGCCCGGGTCGACTTCGCCGCCGTGCAACGCCGCCGGTGACGCGTCATCGAGCTCGAGCTCGAACCCCGCACCCGAGAAGCGCGCCCGCTCCTGCTGCAGGACCACCCGGTAGTCGCGCCCACCGAAGCGTCCGTAGATCTCGTCGCGGGCCACGAAGAACCCATCGTGCGTCGTCCACTTCGAGAACTGCTCGAGGCTGCCGAAGAAGCGGGGCTTGAGCACGTACGGCCCACCGTCTTCCGGGCAGAAGATGTCGCAGTTGCCGCACTCGTTGCAGAAGTCCGCGAAGTTGCCGATCTGGTGCTTCTTGCCGATCTTCAGCGGCGCGGCCTCGATGGTCGCCCACTTCCCGTCGGGCGTGCGGCGCAGCTTGAGCACCGGCAACGTCACCTCCGGCAGGGTGTACGTGAAGTTCGCGTGGTTGGGACACACCGGAATGCACTTGTCGCAGGTGAGGCAGTCGAACAGCTCGAGCCTGGTGCCGACCTTGTTGGGCGGCTTGCTGTTGGCGGCCGCGGCGTAGCGGGGGTTCCCCACCAGCGTCGCGATGTACGCCGTGGTGTTGAGCAGCCGCGCCTCGCTCACCCACTGGCCGTAGTGCGCGCCGGCCGCGGCGTGGAGAGATCCACCCGACGTCAGCGCCTGTCGGCACGACTCGCGCGTGGCGGCGTCAGCGCCCGTGCGCGCGAGCGCGAGCTCCGCCTTCCCCTGCGCGCGAATCACGAAGTCGTCGATGCCCTTCGCCCCGAGCTTGTCCATGCGCGCGCCGAGGTCGGCGAAGTACGGCGCCAGTCGCCCGTAGCCCCCGGTGCGCAGCAGGTCGGAGCACACCGTCACCGGCGCCAGCCCCAGCGACTCCGCGTCGGCGAAGTTGTGCCGATCGATGCCCGCTGAGAACGACACCGGCAGCCGATCGCCGAACACGCCGCGGAACTTGCCCACCAGCGTCATCGCCAGCACGTGCAGCGGCTGGCCCGAGAGGTACGAGAGCTTCTCGGTGCCGGGCAGGAAGTCGCCTTCGTTCTCCACCACCAGGGTGTTCGAGAACTTCACGCCCAGGCCGCGCCCGGTCTTCGCCGCCGTCTGCTCGAGCCGGCCCACGAGGTCCATCGCCTGCTGGAAGGTCGGGTCGTTCGCGAACGCGGAGTCGGGAATCTGGTACCGGTACCCGAGCACGTCGTGGAACAGGTGCCGCGCGTCGGTCGGCCCGAGCAGCGTCGGGTTCAGCTTGACCACGCAGTGCAGGCCGACCTGCTCCATCAAGAAGCTGGTGATGCCCTCGATCTCCCCCGGCGGACAGCCGTGAAAGGTCGACAACGTCAGCGTGTCGGAGATGCGCGTGCGGAACGGCAGGTCGCGGTACTGCTCGAGCGACGCGGGGATCTCCGCGCGCAGGCGATCGATGACCGCGCTCGCGTCGAGCATGCCCGCGAGAAACGCGCGCACCTGCGGGGTCTGGATGCCCTTGAGGTCGTAGCCGACGCTCATGTCGAAGACGAAGCGCTCGAAGCCCGGCTCGAGCTTCAAGAGCCCGCTGGCGACGATGATCTCCAGCAGCATCGACGCCTTCACGTACTCGTCGAGCGACTGGGTGAGCTTGAGCTCCTGCGACCACTCGATGTTGAAGCCCACGGTGCGCAGGTCGATGCACGGCCGGGGGATCTTCAGCGCGTCCATCACCTGCACGGTCTTCAGCTCGAAGATCCGGCAGCCGCCGAGGAAGCTGAGCACGATGTTCTGCGCCAGCTGGGTGTGCGGTCCCGCCGCTGGCCCGAGCGGAGTCGCCGCCGCGTGCCCATGTATCTGCGTCGAGAAGTCCCGCGCTCCACTGCCGCGCACCAGCTTCGCCGCGGGGAGGTCGAGCACGGCGCCACCCGCCTCCAGCTCGCGCAGCACGCGCGAGAGCAGGCGTCCGAACGGGTACGGCACGAGGTCGGCCACGGCGGGCTCCGTTTCAGAGTGAGGCGAGGACGCCAGTGCGGGCGTTGAACGCGTCGATCATCGCGTCCCACCCGTTGGCCTCTTCGTAGCGGGCGTCCCAGAACGCGGGGTCCCACAGCTCGCGCAGCTCGTCGGAGGTCTTCCCCTGCTGCTCGACCCACGTGAAGTACTTCAAGTTGTGGAGCGCCTTGCGGTCGCGGTACCCCAGCTCGCGCATGGTGTCGGTGCCGGTGCCCTGCAGGCGATCGACGTCCATCGCCGCGTTGACGTCGGTGTACGCGCCGCGCGCGTGCGTCAGCTCGGTGACCCGCGACCCGTACAGGTCGGCCGCGTCGGTGAAGACGGTCATCACCACGTCGTCGGGGCCGAGGTCGTAGTACTTCGCCATCTTCATCGCCGCGAGCACGTTGGCGATCGAAGAGATGCCCAGCAGCGGGAGCTGCGCGATGACCTCGGGCGACACGCCAGATCGCGCGAGGAACGCCTGGCCGGTCGGCTCGTTGAAGAGCCGCAGCAGGCGCATCGTGTCTTCGTCGTCGATGGCGACCACGGCGTCGGTGTTGCGCACGTTGTGCACCCACGGCACGTGCTTGTCGCCGATGCCCTCGATGCGGTGGTCGCCGAAGCCGTTGTTGAACAGCGTCGGGCACTGCAGCGCCTCGATCGCCGCGAGCAGCGTGCCGGGGTACTTCTTCTTCAGGAAGTCACCCGCGCCGATGGTGCCGGCCGAGCCGGTGGCCGAGACGTAGGCCGCGAGCTTTCCCTTCGGTCCCTTCGCGTGCTCGAAGGCCTCGGCCAGCGCGGGGCCGGTCACGTGGTAGTGCCACGATGGGTTCCCGAACTCTTCGAACTGGTTGAAGATCACGTCGGTGGGGCGCGTGCGGCGGATCTCCCAGCACTTGTCGTAGATCTCCTTCACGTTGCTCTCGGTGCCGGGCGTGGCGATGACCTCCGCGCCGATCTCCTTGAGCCACGCGAAGCGCTCGCGGCTCATGCCCTCGGGAAGAATGGCCACCGCGGTCGCGCCGAGCAGCGCGCAGTCGAAGGCGCCGCCGCGGCAGTAGTTGCCCGTCGAGGGCCACACGGCCTTCTGGGTGGTGGGGTCGAAGCCGCCGGTCACCAGGCGCGGTACGAGGCACCCGAACGCGGCGCCGACCTTGTGCGCGCCAGTGGGGAAGTACTTGCCGACGAGGCCGATGATGCGCGCGTTGCAGCCGGTGAGCGCCCTGGGGATCTCGAACGCGTTCACGCCGCCGTAGAGGCCGCTCTTCACGTCGTTCTTCCAGGTGATGCGAAAGAGGTTCGCGGGGTTCACGTCCCACAGGCCGATCTTCGGGAGCTTCTGGGCGATCTTCGCCGGCACCTTCGACGGGTCGCGCATCTGCGCGAGGGTGGGAATGATGACGTTCTTCTCGCGGCAGAGCTTCGCGGCGCGGTCGAGTGCTGCCTCATTCATCTTCGGTGCGGTCACAGGGTGATCCTTTCGCTGACGAGTTTCTGAAGCGCCCCGAGCTCGGGGTCGATGAGGTGGGGCGTGCCGGCCGCGCGCATCGCGTTGGTCACGTCCTTGAGGCCACTGCCGGTCATCACCGCGACGATGGAGGCGTCGGTGGGGAGTTGCTTGTTCGCGGCGGCGCGCGTGAGGCCGGCGATGATCGCGGCAGCGGCGGGCTCGGCGAAGACGCCC
>JBBRUE010000695.1:0-4279 GCA_038248085.1 Myxococcales bacterium
CCGAGCACCTGGTCGAGCTGCAACGGGGGAATGTCAGCCATCGCGCGCGCGTCGAGCTGCATGACCACGTTCGCCGCCTCGCCGAGCTCGCTGCGCACCACCCGGCTGACCGAGGCGTTGACGTTGGCCGGCTCGCGCTTGCCGATCTCGAGCCGCGAGAGCTCGCGCAGGCCCTTGACGATGTCCCCCACGCGGCGCGCGCCGTCGAGCGACTCGTCGATCATCTCGAGGCCGTCATCGAGGTGCTGCAGCTCGAGCTGCCCGCTGGCGTTGAGCAGCGCGACCAGGTCTTCCACGCGGTGGTCCTTCGCCATGAGCATCGCCTCGGCGAAGGCGCCGAGCGGGGCGCGCAGCTCGTCGACCAGGCCCCGCAGGGTGCGGAGGTTGGAGGTGACGAAGCCCAGCGGGTTGTTGATCTCGTGCGCCGCGCCGCTGGCGAGCTGACCGACGGCCGCCAGGCGCTCGCTCTCCCTCAGCTTGTCGGCCAGCACGTGGGACTGGGTGATGTCGTGGTAGGTGACGACGACGCTCGTGTCGGCGTGATCGTCGCTCAGCCAGTACCCGTGGAACCGGTAGAACGCCGCGCGACCGGTGAGCCTGTCGGGCGTCTCGAGTTCCGCGCCGAGCGCTGCGCCGCGACCCTTCACCAGCGGGCACCCGGGGCACGGGCTGTCGCGCTGCGCGAAGACCTGGTGGCACTTCTTGCCGGGGATCTCGCGCACCGGCAGGCCCACCTTGCGGGCGTAGGCCTGGTTGGTGCGGCGAATGACGTAGCCCTCGAGCAGCGCGATGGGCGCGTCGATGGCGTCGAAGGTGCGCTCCCACTCCTGCTTGGCGCGGGAGATCTGCTCGGTGCGTTCCTTGACCTTCTTCTCGAGCCCGACGTTGGCCTCGATCACCTGGGTCTGCGAGGTGCGCAGCGCGGTGGTGATCGTCGCGTTGTGCACGGCGATCGCCACGTGGGGGGTGAGCTGCACCAGCCGCTCGAGGTGCACCGGGGCGAAGGGGGGCTGGCGGGTCGACCGCACCGCCATCAGCACGCCGAGCACGTCGCCCCCCAGCACCAGCGGGGCTGCGACGATCGAGCCGGTGGTGAACCCCGAGTGCCGGTCGGCCGAACCATCGAAGTCGGGGCAGGTCTGCGCGTCTTCCACCAGGCGGGCCCGGCCCTCGACGGCCACCCGCCCCGCCACGCCCTTGCCCCGCGGGAGCCGGATGCGCTCGAGGCTGTCGTGCCCGGTGCCTTCGACGGTGTCGATGTAGAGGCCGCCGGTCGAGGGCTCGATCAACAGCAGGCTCGCGCCCTCGGCCTGGCAGAGCTCGCGGGTACGGGCCATGGCCTCCTTGACGAGCTCCGGCAGGGTGAACTGCTCGGCGATCACCTGGGCGAACTGGTTGATGCGGTGGGCGCTCCCGGTCTCGACGCCGAGCAGCCGGCCCTGGGCGCGGAAGACGGAGGCGATGAGCTCGGAGGGGCGCAGCACGCACTCGATGTCGTGGGTCACGTCGGCGCCCGGAATGCCGAGCACCACCGGCACCGCGCCAGCCGCGCGCAGCCGCTCGAGGTAGAGCCGCAGCCCGGTGCAGCGCTCGACGACCACCACGCGGCACACGCCGTGCTCCACCATCGGGAGCGCCTCCAGGCTGGAGACGCGCGCGAAGTGAAGATGCCAGGTGGTGAGCACCTCGTGCACGCGCTCGAAGAGCGGCTCATCGGCGACCACCAGCAGGCAGTCCAGCCGGGCTGTCGGTGCAGCCTGCATTCGGCCCTCAGGAGGCCTGCTGCAGCCTCACCTCGATCTGCCCTTCGCGCTCGTCTTCGTCGTCGAGCAGCACGTAGCCCTCGGCGTCACGCACCACGTGCGCCAGCCCGGGGTGTTCGATCTCCAGCGCCTTGATGACGTCGTACTGCCGCCGCACCATGGCCAGCAGTTTGCGGTTCTCGCGCTCGAGGTCGAGCTGCTCGAAGGCGAGGAAGAGGGTCACCTTGAGCTCGGTGTCGTCCCACGGCTTGGTGAGGAAGCGGTAGATGTTGCCCTGGTTGATCGCGTCGATCGCGGTCTGCATGTCGGCGTGCCCGGTGAGCATCAGCCGCATCATGTCGGGGTGCCGGTCGCGGACGATCTTCAGGAACTCGAGGCCCGTCATGTTGGGCATGAGGTGATCGCTGATCACCATGTCGACCGGCTGGGTCTTGAGGAGCGCGAGGCCCTCGGCCGGCTCGTGACCGAAGAAGAGCTCGTACCCTTCCTTGCGCAGGCTGCGACGCAGGGCGTGGCAGACGTTCTCTTCATCGTCGACGATCAGAATCCGGCGGTTTTGTTCAGCCATGTGACGCTCCTGGGACGACTTGGACTTCAAGGTGGGTGCCACCGGTTCAACGCGTGATTGCAGGGCTCTGCGAGGGCTCGGAATGGGGTCGCGGGCCCTGCTGGGTGGGGGTCGACCCCGCCCGGAGGCGCGCGAGGAGCTGGATCTGCTCGGCCGGTTCGACGCGGACCACGCGCACCTTGCCGCCGGTGCGGGTGACGACGAGCTGATCGCCTTCGAGGGGCACCGGCTCGTGGGCGACGAACTGCTCGAGGTCGCCGAGGCGCCCACCGGGAACGACGACGCGATCGAGCGCGGCGCAGCTCCCCTTGAGGCATTCCTGCGTCGCGAAGGTCAGCGTGGTGACGATCAGGCCCGGGTACTTCGGGTGCACCGAGACCTGGCGGGTGTGAACCTGGACGAGCGCGACGTCCTCGGCGCGATCCACGGCCGGCTGCCCGGGCGCGGCGGCGAAGGCCAGGGCGGGAACCACCGCGCGGGCGAGGGCCAGGCGGCGGCGACGCAGCGCCAGCAGGGCGAGCGGCGCGGCGAAGACCCACGTCGGCGCGCTGGAGGTGGAGCTGCTGCCGAACGCGGGCGGCTGCGGCGTGACGACCGGGACCGCCGGGGCCTCGCCGTAGAGCGACTGCAGCCCGTCGCGGTCGTCCTGCTTGAGGACCCGCTTGAGGATCTCACCGGGGGGGGCCGAGGGGTACATCACGAGGTCGTCCGTCTTGTTGCTGTGCATCAGGCCCAGCACGTGGCCGAGCTCGTGGGTGACGGTGTTCTGCACGTCGTCGAAGCCCGAGCCTTCGTGGCGCGCGGCGTCCGGGAGCACCTTGAAGCGGTGTTCGTCGGCGTTGAAGGCGACGTCGGCGTCGAGCAGCTCGTTGGTGCGCGCGTTGAGCGTCACCAGCGTCACCGCCAGCGCGTCTTCGGAGTACGGCCAGTCCTCCAGCACCACGATGGAGTTGGTGTTGTCCGTCGCGCCGAGCACGTAGCCGATCGGCTTCGCCTCGCCGACGCGAGCCTTCACCTCGAGGTAGGGCGTGGCGTCGTCGAGTTGACCGATGGCCGCGCGGATCGCCTGGTCGGCGTCGGGCGCGTTGAGCTGCTCGGTGAGGCGCGCGTCGATCACCATCTCGAGGGTGCGGGTCCAGCGCACCACATCGCCTTCCGAGTCGGTGCGGACATCCCACGCGGCGGCGGGGAGACTGAGGGCGATCACGGGGACGAGCAGGAGCTGGGGACGCACGGTGAACCTCCGCACGATTCCAATGAGCAGCGCGCGTGCCACGGAGCACTCCGAGCGTGCGGGTCTCACGAGCCGAGGTCGGGTCGCTCCGGTGGGATCGCGATGACCTCGTTTCACGCCCTTGGCGAGCGCGCGCGAGGTTCATGACGCGCCATCAGCGTGTCGAAGAAGGCTCGAAGGTCGACGCGTCGCGGGGGAGCGCGGGGCTGTCGGGCGGCACCTCGCCCAGGCCGAAGGCCCCGCGCAGCACGCGCTCGAGCCGCTCGGCCTCGACCTGCTGCGCCTCGGGGATGAAAGCCACGAGCACCTCGCGAAGCGTGCGGCCGCCGAGGTGAAAGTCGACCAGCAGGCACAGGGCGCCGTCGGCCTGGGGCACCAGCTCGAGGGCCGTCACGTCGTCGAACGGGACGACGAGGGTCAACGGGTAGCCGGCGATCGCCGAGGAGAAGTCGAGGCGGAGGCTGACCGTGGCGAAGTTGGCGACGAAGCGGCGCTGGCGCTTCTCGGAGCGCTCGAGCCACACCGCGAAGCCGATCACCACGCCGCCGCCCACCACCAGGGCGCCGACCGACACGTCGCTCAAGGTGAGCAGCAGCGCCCCCAGCGCAAAGAGCAGCAGGGAGACGCCGAGCAGCCACGCCGCGGTGGGCCGCCAGGTCCGGCGCCCCTTCGGGGTCTCGCCGATCAGCATCGAGGGCTCGTAGCGGAGCGCGA
>JBBRUE010000696.1:0-4275 GCA_038248085.1 Myxococcales bacterium
GTACCCAACAAATAAAAGCCCCAAATTTTACTTCTGTCAGATTGTTTGTCTAGCATTACCGTTGATGCCAACCCGAGGTTGATGTCATCCCGGTCAAATTTATACTTCGCCCCCTCGAGGAAGACCGCGGCGACGAAGAGGCCGACGCCGAGCGCCAGGGTGCCGAGGAAGCGCTCGTCTTTCAGCAACGGCGACGGAGGCACCGGCGCGTTGTCGAGGATCGCCTGCTGCTCCTCATGGAGGCGCGCGATCTGCTCGTCGTGACGCCTGCGCTCGTCGGGGTAGCGCTTGGCGCGCGCGATGATGTCGTCCGACAGGCCCGCGGCGTGGTTGGCGGAGGCGGCCAGCTCGGCGCGCGCGGCCTTGAGCCTCTCGCCGACGGCGTCCCACCCCTTGGTCTTCGCCTCGAGCTCGAAGATCTCGGAGTTGACGCCGTCCATGCGGAACTGGACCTGCGCGGCGCGCTTGGCGGTCGCGAGCTCGGCCTCGAGCGCCGGCAGCTTGGCGACGTCCTCCGCGCTGACCCCCGGCGAGGCGCCGACGTCCATGTTCCACTGGTTTTGCGCCATGCGAGGCGCGGCCCTGGCGCCGCTGGCGGCCGCGGCGGGTTTGGCCGCACCGCGGGGGCGGCGGGTGGGGAGCTGGGCGCCGGTAATGGTGAAGAGTTGCTCCCAGGTGGTGCGTGCGGGAAAGCCCGCGCCCGAGCGCAGCGACTGCCCCATCTCGCCGGCCTCCTGGGAGATGACGTCGAACTGGTTGGTCGCCTTGTTCAGCTTGTGCAGGCCGCCAGCGCCGCCGAGATCGCGGACGATGCGCCACACCGAGCTGTCATGGCCCTGGATCGACAGCCCGGCCCGACCCGCCTTCGCTCCGGGCGCGAGGAAAGCAGCATCGCCCCCGCGCCCATCAGGGAACGCGAGGGCGAGAATGAGCCCCGAAAGGGGAGCCGGCAGATCGGTAGGACTCTTGAGGGCGACGTACCCCGGCTTCAGCGCAATACGAATCGAGGGAGAAAACCCGCGAACGCCCTGCGCCGCCAACTCGAGGAAGAGCATCGCCCCGGGGAGACTGGCTTACTTTGCGGCCGGCGTCGCGGTCGAAACGGCAGGCACGACGTCTTCGAGCGCGTCGAGACGGGCGGCCTTGCCGCGGAGCCCACGGAGGTAGAACAGGCGGCCGCGGCGGACGTCACCGCGGCTGAGGACCTCGATCGACTCGTAGCGGGGCGAGTGGAGCGGGAAGATGCGCTCGACGCCGATGCCGAAGGACATCTTGCGGACGGTGAAGGTGGCGTCGACGCTGCCGCGCGTCTTGCGGATGCAGACACCCTCGAACGCCTGGGTGCGCTCCTTCTCGCCTTCCTTCACCTTCCACCACACGCGAACGGTGTCACCCGCGCGGAAATCGACCAGGTCCTTGCGCGCGTGAATCGAGTCCACGAACTGAATGGCGGCGTTTTGCATGTGAAACACTCCAAGAAAGAAGGGACTCCGAAAACGGACGCCGCACCTACCAGACCCCGCCACCTGCCGCAAGGCCTGAGACTTGACCACCGGGTGCCCGACGGCGTATGGGCACCCCGCTTCGCCGACAGCCATGCCTTCGGGGCTCACCATCGGGGTGAGATGCCGGGTGCAGGGTTGAGAGCGGGCCGGGGCGTCGCGCTCCGTCTCACAGGCAACCCCGCGACACCACCTGAAAGACCCATTTCCATGGCCCTGAACCTCTCGAAGCTCGACGCGAAGATCCGTACCGGTGTTGGCAAGGGCTTCGCCCGCCGCACCCGCATGGAAGGTCTGATCCCCGGCATCGTCTACGGCAAGAGCCTCGAGAAGCCGATCAGCATCGCGCTCGACGGCAAGGCGCTGCGCGCGGCGATCAACACCCCCAAGAAGCTCAACACGGTGATCGGCCTGATGATCGACGGCAAGGAGCACATCGTGATGCTCAAGGAGTACCAGCTCGAGCCCGTCTCGAAGGCGCTCCTGCACGCCGACTTCATCGACGTGAAGGAGAACGAGCAGGTCAAGGTGAAGATCCCGCTCGTGCTGGTCGGCAAGTCGGTCGGCGTGATGGAAGGCGGCATCCTCTCGCAGATGCGCCGCGAGATCGAAGTGATGGCGCTCCCCGGCGCGATCCCGCTGAACATCGAGATCGACGTGTCGGCGATGAAGATCGCCACCGCGCTCCACATCAACGACATCACCCTGCCCGCGGGCATCACGGTGAAGGCGCACTCGAACTTCACCATCGCCGTCGTCACGGCGCCGGAAGTCGAGAAGGTCGCCGAAGTGGTGGCGGCGGTGCCGGGTGCGGCTCCTGCGGCAGGCGCGGCGACAGCGCCGGGCGCGGCGGGCGCGGCTCCTGCGGCGGGCGCTGCGGGCGACAAGAAGGACGCGGGCAAGGCCCCGGCGAAGAAGTAAGCCGGTCTCTTCAACCCCATGGTTTCACTCCGCCGCGTCGGGTTTCCCGGCGCGGCGGGTTCGTTTTCAGCGAGGGCGCGCGCGATGAAGATCATCTGTGGCCTCGGCAACCCGGGCCGGCAGTACGAGCAGAACCGTCACAACATCGGCTTCCTGGTGCTCGAGGCGTTGGCGGCGCGGTGGAAGCTCTCGTTCACCGCCCGGAAGTTCGACGCCGAGCTGGCCCACGGCACGGTCGCCGGCGACAAGCTGATGCTGCTCAAGCCGCAGACCTTCATGAACCTCTCGGGCACGGCGCTGGGCGGGGCGGCGCGCTTCTACAAGGTGGCGCCCCTCGAGGTGCTGGTGATCCACGACGAGCTCGACCTCCCCTACGCCAAGCTGCAGCTCAAGGCCGGCGGCGGCACCGGGGGCCACAACGGGCTCAACTCGATCCGCGAGTCGTGGGGCGAAGAATCGTACGGTCGGCTGCGCTTCGGCATCGGCAAGCCCCAGGGACCCAACGCGAAGGACCGGGTGGTGGGCCACGTGCTGGGCGACTTCTCGGCGGAAGAGCGGGCGACCCTGGCGGAGCAGGTCGGCAAGGCTTGCGACATCTGCGAGTCATGGGCGCGCGAGGGCCTGCAGAAGGCGATGAATCGCTGGAATGGCAAGTAGCTCGCAGTTTCGTTACACGCGGCACCACACGAACCGGGGAGCCCTGCCGTCGAGGGGGCTGAGAGGGCCTATTCGGCCGACCCGCTGAACCTGGACCGGATCATTCCGGCGGAGGGAGCGTCACCATGGCCAACCACACTCGTCTGACCGTCGATGAAGCCGCACTTGCGCGCATCACGCGGACCCCGTTCTCGCAGTCGGCGAAGGTCTACGTCGGCGGCACCCTCTTCCCCGAGATCCGCGTGCCGATGCGCGAGGTCTCGCAGTCGACCACGCAGCACGCCGACGGGCGCGTCACCCACAACCCGTCGATCACCGTCTACGATCCCTCCGGCCCCTTCTCCGATCCCACGGTGGAGATCGATCTGCGGGCGGGCCTCAAGCCAGTGCGCGAGGCCTGGGTGAAGAGCCGCGCTGATCTCGAGCAGCTGCCGGGCCTGAGCTCGGACTACGGGCGCCAGCGTCTCGACGACCCTCGGTTGCAGAAGCTGCGCTTCCACGGCCACCTCCGGCCGTACCGCGCGAAGGGCGGCGCGGCGATCACCCAGCTGGCGGCGGCCCGCGCGGGGACGATCACCCCCGAGATGGAGTACGTCGCCATTCGCGAGACGCAGAAGCGTGAGCGCGAGTATGCGGGCCAGCACGCCGGTGAGTCGTTCGGCGCGGCGCTGCCCCAGGAGATCACCCCGGAGTTCGTGCGCGAAGAGATCGCCCGCGGCCGCGCGATCATCCCCGCGAACGTCAACCACCTCGAGCTCGAGCCGATGATCATCGGCCGCAACTTCCTGGTGAAGATCAACGCCAACCTCGGCAACTCGGCGGTGACCTCCTCGATCGAAGAAGAGGTCGAGAAGATGGTGTGGGCGATCCGCTGGGGCGCCGACACGGTGATGGATCTCTCCACCGGCCCCAACATCCACGAGACGCGGGAATGGATTTTGCGCAACTCGCCGGTGCCGATCGGCACGGTGCCGATCTACCAGGCGCTGGAGAAGGTGAACGGCAAGGCCGCCGAGCTGACGTGGGAGCTGTTCCGCGACACGCTCATCGAGCAGGCCGAGCAGGGCGTGGATTATTTCACGATCCATGCTGGCGTGCTTCTTCGGTTTGTGCCAATGACCGCTTCGCGCATGACCGGGATTGTGTCGCGTGGCGGCAGCATCATGGCGAAATGGTGCCTCGCCCATCACCAAGA
>JBBRUE010000697.1:0-4270 GCA_038248085.1 Myxococcales bacterium
AGCGAGCAGATCCCCGTGCAGTCGAAGATGATGGCCATCTCCGACATCTACGACGCGCTCACCGCGAGTGATCGGCCGTACAAGAAGGCCGTGCCCCACGATCTGGCGCTCGACATTCTCCGCAAGGAATCCGAGAGCGGTCAGCTCGACAAGGAACTCTTCCGCATCTTCGTCGAGGCCGAGGTGCCGAAGAAGTCGCTCAAGCCGCGCTGACCGGCCGGTGAGACGGCCACCGAACTCACATCTCGATGGTGTGGAGCCGCAACGAGTTGATGCGGCCGGGCTCCCCCACCGGGGCGCCGAACACGATCACCACCCGGTCGCCGCGCTTGGCGAGGCCACGGGCGAGCAGCTCTTCTTCCACGCGCTTGACCATCTCCTCGGTCTCCTGGACGGGCTCGAGCACGCGCGGCATCACGCCCCACAGGAGCGCGAGGCTGCGGCGCACTTCCTGGTTGGGCGAGAAGGCGATGATCGGCACCGAGGGGCGGTAGCGCGAGAGCAGGCGCGCGGTGGTGCCGGTGAGGGTGAAGGCGACGATCAGCGCCGCCCCCGATTCCCGCGCGGCGCGGCAGGCGATGCCACAGGTGACGTCGGGGAAGTCGGCCGGGAGATGCGCCGGCTCACCGGTGCCGATGCGCGGGAACGACTGGCGCATCGCCGACTCGGCCGCCTCGACGATGCGGCTCATCATCTCGACCGACTCGATGGGGTAGCGGCCCGACGCCGACTCGCCCGAAAGCATGACCGCGTCGGTGTTGTCGAAGATCGCGTTCGCCACGTCGCTGGCCTCGGCGCGCGTCGGCCGGGGGTGCTCGATCATCGAGTTGAGCATCTGGGTGGCGACGATCACCGGCATGCCCCGCTGGTTGGCGCGGCGGATGATGTCCTTCTGGATCGCCGGCACCTCTTCGGGCGGGATCTCCACCCCGAGATCGCCGCGCGCCACCATCACGCCGTCGGTCTTGTCGAGGATGGCGTCGAGCCGGGCGATCGCCTCGGGCTTCTCGAGCTTGGCGATGATCGGCACCACCCGCCCCGCGTCCACCATCGCCTGGCGGCACATCTCGATGTCCTGCGGCGTGCGCACGAACGAGAGGGCCACCATGTCGACCCCATTCTTGAGACCGAAGATCAGGTCTTCGCGGTCTTTCGGGGTGAGCGCGTCGGCCCGCAGGGCCACGCCGGGCAGGTTGATGCCCTTGTTGTTCTTGAGCGTGCCGCCGTGAATGATCTCGGTGCGGATCAGGCTCTTCTTGTCGGTCGCCAGCACCTTGAGCTCGAGCAGGCCGTCATCGACGAGAATGCGATCGCCCACGTTCACGTCGGACGCGAGGTGCGGGTACGTGGTGGACACGAGGTCGACGGTGCCGAGCACCGACTCGTCGGTGGTGATCGACAGCTCCTTGCCCTCGACCAGCTCGACCGAGCCCGTCTGGAGCTTGCCGGTGCGGATCTTCGGGCCCTGGAGGTCGCCCAGAATGCCCACCGCCTTGCGCACCTTGAGCTGCGCCGCCCGCAGCCGCTCGATGGTGAGCAGGTGATCAGCGTGCGTGCCGTGACTGAAGTTGAGTCGGGCGACGTCCATCCCGGCGTGAATCAGCTTCTCCAGCATCTCCTGTGAGGCAGTGGCCGGGCCCAGCGTGCAAACGATCTTCGCGCGTCTCATGTGCGGGGGGTTATACGGACGGAGGTGTTGCTCTTCCAGAAGCGCTTTCACGCCGGCATCGTCGATGGCGCAGTGCGTCTGACATTCCGTCTCTGGGACAAGCCCCACGTGAAGGCGGGCGGGCGGTACCGCGTGCACCCCATCGGCGTGGTCGAGGTCGAACGCCTCGACGCGGTGAAACTGTCCGAGATCGGCGAGGGTGACGCGCAGGCGGGCGGCTTCGCCTCGCGCGACGAGCTGCTGGCGTACCTCGCGCCGGTGGCGAAGACGCCGCTCACTCCGGCCACCCCGGTCTTCCGCGTCGCGTTCCATCACGGGGGCGACGGCGATCGCGTGCCCCTCGCGCTCGAGGCGAACCTGTCGAAGGACGACGTCGCCGCCATCGCGTCGCGTCTGGCCCGCCTCGACCGCGACGCGCCGTGGACCCTCAAGGTGTTGCGGCTGATCGACCAGCACCCGCGCATCGCGGCGTCGAAGCTCGCGATGAAGCTCGGCCGTGAGACCGAGCCCTTCAAGATCGACGTTCGCAAGCTGAAGAAGCTGGGCCTGACCCAGAGCTTCGAGGTCGGCTACGAGCTGAGCCCCCGCGGCCGCCGCTTCCTCGCGCTGTCCAAGACCCACGCGAAGCGCTGACGTTCAGCGGCGCAACAGGTCCTGGAGGTGCTGCCGCTCCCAGGCCATCGCCGCGGCGTACTTGGGGAAGGCGCGCTCGCGATCGCGGAAGGCCCGGGGGTGGTGCACGTGGCGGCCGGTGTCGCGGTCGCTGGGGAAGAGCTGGTGGAGCATCTCGTGGAAGACGATGAACTCCACGAAGAAGCGCGGCACGTCGGGCCGATCGAGCGCCGGGTGAATGCGGATCTCGCGCGCCTTGTGATCGTACACCCCAAGGCGAATCGACTTTCGGCGGCGCTTGCTCGTCTGGCGGCCCCAGCCGATGCGCGCGCCCACCTTGCCCTCGAAGTGCTCGACGTTCATCTCGTGGAACAGCACCTGGAGATCGAAGCAACTCCCGCGGGGCTCGAGCAGCGTGGGCTTGCGCGGGAACGCCCGGATGAGGGCCTGCTGCTCCGCGATGAAGTCGTCGAGCGCCGCGCCCGCGGCCGGCTTCCCCTGCCCCGCGTACTCGGCGATCGAGCGGATCACCGCGACCGGCGCCTCGAGGAACATGTGGTGCGCGCGGATCTTCAGCAGCGGCGGCTGGCGCCGGAAGCTGATCATCGTCGAGCGGTTGTCGTGGACGGTGAGCAGCACCTTGAAGTCAGTGCCGAGGAAGCCCGCGATCTGCGTCGCCAGGGCCCGGGCCCGCGCGAGCGTCTGCTGGCGGGTGGGCAACTGGGGGAGCGTGGGCTCCGACGCCTTCGGTACCGAAATCGGCGCCGCGACATACGCGGGCTCGGGCTTCGGCGCGCGAGGGCTCGTGTCCACCGGCTGGACGGGCCGAGGGCTTCGGCCAAACAGATCGAGCTGACGGGGAGCGAGCTGCACCGGTCTCCCTTGTAGCGAAAGGCGGGGCCCCTGAAAACGACAGGCGCCCGGTCCCGAGAGGGAACCGAGCGCCTGGGGACTGCCTCAGCCGAACGCGCCGGTTACCAGGCGCGCCCGAAGATCGCGTACAGGCCGCGCATCATCTCGAGGGTACGGGTCGCGGCGCGGAGCTCGACTTCCCACTGCGCCGCCGACTTGCCGTCGACCGGTTGGCCCGAGGCCACCGCGGCCTCCCACTTCGTCTTGTATGTGGCCGCGCGCTCGACCATCGCCGCGCCCGCCGGAGGCGCCGTGACGCCCGTCTTCTTCATCGCCGCGTAGATGTAGCCGCCGCCGAAGGGATCGTCGTAGGTGACCACGCTGAAGCCCGCGGACGGGGTGAGGTTGTCGCCCGAGCCGAGCCGGAAGACCTGGTTGAAGTTGGCGAACTCCATGTTCCCGTTGGTCGTGAAGTAGGCCATCGAGAGGAACTGCGCGTAGAAGCGCGCGGTCCAGGTCGAGATCGGCGCGACCTTCGACATCACCATCGGCTGCCCGCTGCCGTCGACCGGGACTGGAGCGGCGACCGGGTAGACGAAGCCGGGCACGAAGTCCTGGGCGCGGATGAACGTCGGGAGCTGGATGAGCGCGGTGCCGTCACCCTGCTTGGCGAGCTGCGGCGCGTAGGCCGAGGCGTTCTCGGTCCAGTAGTTGTTGAACAGCGGCGCCATCTCCAGGTTGAACGTCGTGTAGTACGGCAGCGAGTAGCGCAGCGCGTCCGAGCCACGGTCGACGCCGAGGAAGTTGGTCTCGCTCGTCGAGAGCGCGATCAACGAGGCGTACACGTCCCAGAAGTGGCCCGCTTCGTTCACCCGGTTGAAGTTGTCGTAACCGAAGGTGTCGTACACGGTGAACATGCTGCGGCCCGGGCCGCGGGGCACGTAGACGATGTCCGCGTAGCCACCGTTCTGCGGCTTGGCGAGCTCGGTCTTGAGCGAGCTCTCGGCCGCGTTCTCGAGGCGACGGTTCTGCGGGTCACCGGTGGGCACGTACTCCCACGAGCCGTCGGTCTTCTTTCCGTGGTAGCCGGCCGAGGGCACGGCGAGCTGCTGCATCAGCAGGTTCGTCGAGTCGATC
>JBBRUE010000698.1:0-4269 GCA_038248085.1 Myxococcales bacterium
GCGGCGCCTCGGTGGAGGTCGACCCCGGCCCGATCGTCGGCACCTCCGGCACGGCGGGCATTCGCGCCTGCAGCCCGACCACCACCTTCGGCTCGCAGACGCCGCTCCAGTTGGGTTCGCCCGGCGTCGAGCGCGGCTGCTTCACCTACAAGCTGACCTCCATCGCCTCGAAGTTCGTCGACATCTCTGACGGCGGGACCCCGCTGGGCAACGGCGACAACGTGGTCACCACGGTGAACTTCGCGCCGACCGCGGGCGACCCGGTGCCGGCGCTCTTCGGTACGCCGCTGCCGATCGTCACCGTCAGCAGCAACGGCTACCTCCGGGCCGGGACCCAGACCAGCGGCGTCGACGGAAACAAGACCGTGGCCAGCTCGACCAACCCCGGCACCGTCTCGGTGTTCTGGGATGACCTCAGCTCGCGGCTCCCCAACGCCGGCATCTTCTGGAAGCGCATCGCGGCCAACGAAGACCCGGCCACCCCCGCGCTCCACTGGATCGTGCAGTGGTCGCACTACTCGTATTGGTCCGGCACCCCCATCGACGACATGAACTTCGAGGCGAAGCTCTTCGAAGACGGGTCGGTCGAGTACCACTTCGGCACGATGGTCTCCGGTACGAGCTCCAACTACGCGCTCGGCACGGGGGCCACCACCTGGCTCGAAGACCCCGCCGGCACCCAGGCGCTGGTCGTCAACATCGAGAACGGGCTCATTCGGCCCAACACGGCGTTCCGCTTCAGCCCCCGGTGAGCGCGCCCATGCGAACTGCACTTTCCAATGAGGTCTCTGTGATCAACCTTCAGTCCCTGAATCGACTCCTGGTGGTGGCGGCGTTGACGCTCGCAGGCGCCGCGGCGGCGCAGCCGGCCAACGACCTCTGCGCAGGCGCGCAGGTCATCCCCGGCGGAGGCTCCTTCCCGAAGCTGTCGACGACGGTCAACCTCACTGGTGCCGCGGCGACGTCCGAGGCGACCTTCTCGTGCCAGACGTCGACCAATTCGTCGGTCTGGTACGTGTTCACGCCGGTCACCACGGCGACCTACACCTTCTCCAACTGTACGGGGGTGGTCGGCAACACGCTCTCGGACACCATCATCGCCGCCTACACGGGCGCGTGCGGGGCCACCACGTCGGTCGGCTGCAACGACGATGGCTGTGGTTTCAAGTCGTCTTTGACGATGAGCATGACTGCCGGGATCACCTACTACGTGCAGGTCGCCAAGTTCGGCTCGACCGTCCCTGGCGCGACGGACACCATGCAGGTGCAGGTCGACCAGGTGCTCCCCCCGGCCAACGAGACCTGCAGCACCGCCGAGGTTGTCACCCCGAATGGTGCGGCGAACGTCGTCTCCTCGGTGACGCGCACCCAGTTGGGTGTGGCCGCCGTCGAAGAGCCCTTCACGTGCCTCGCCAACCCCGCCCTCGCGAACAGCAGCGTCTGGTACTCGGTGACCCCGACGGCGACCGGCACGTACCGCATGGAGAGCTGTTCGGCGACGGCTACGGGGAACACCGTCGCGGACACCGTGCTCTCTCTCTACGAAGGCGCGTGCGGCACCCTCACCACCAACAGCTGCAACAACGACTCGTGCGGCACCCGCGCCAGCATCACCGCCACCCTCACGGCCGGGGTGACCTACTACCTGCAGCTGGCCAAGAACGGCGCCACCGCGCCCACGCCCACCACCGATTCTCTCCAGTTGAGCGTCACCCAGATCGTCAACGGACCGACCGACCTGTGCAGCGGCAGCTCGCCCTCGCTGAACCTCAACGAGCCCGTGGTGGTGTCGACGACCGCGGCCACCGACGGCGGCTACTCGCTGGCGCAGAACAACGCGCAGACCGACGGCGGAGCCTGCTTCACCGGCGTCGGCCAGACCTCGACGCTCGCGCCCGGTCGTGACGTCGCGTATCAGTTCCGCGCCGCCAACGCCGGCCAGTACTCGTTCCGCATCGGCACCCCGTCGGTCGCGGTCGATGCGCTGCTGTACCGGACGGACAGCTGCGTGCCGGTCAGCGGCGTCAACGTGTCGACCTACGGCCCGCCCCAGTGCATCGCGGCGAGCAACCGCAACACGTCCACCACTACCCTGCAGGAGCAGGTCTCGTGCGTGCCCCTCGGCGCGAACCAGACGGTCTTCGTGTGGGTCGATGAGACCACCGCCAGCACCGCGGGCAGCACCCTGGCGCTCGAGGTCAGTCCTTGCGCCCTCGAGGTCGAACCGAACAACACCCCGGCGACCGCGAACGCGCTGTCGTGCGTGGTGACGGGCGGCACGTCGACCGCGACCGACGCTGACTTCTACGCACTCGGGGCGCACCCCGCTGGCACGCGCATCTACGCCATGGCCGAGGCCGCGGCGGCGAACGCCAACGACTTCGACCTGCGCGTGACGACCGACACCCGCACCATCGAGTACGACGACGCCAACCTCGCCACCGCCTTTGGGACCAACGCGCCGGTCATCGCGGGGTCGGTGCTCGGCCTCGAGCCGGCCTACCTGAGCATGAGCTACTTCGGCAGCGGCTCGATCGCCGAGCCCTACCTGCTGTACTCGCAGGTGCAGCGCGCCGCGCCGACCCTGGAGACCGAGCCGAACGACACCCTGGCCACTGCCTCGACCAGCGCGGTCAACCACTTCACCGGATCCATCGTGGACGGTGGCACCGACGTCGACGTGTTCAGCTTCTCAGCCACTGCCGGCGACATCATCTTTGCGGCGCTCGATGCGGTACCCGACAAGACCGACGCCGGCCCGGGCAGCTTCAACTTCACGATGTCGCTCGTCGACAGCACGGACACCATCATCCTCACCTCGGATGACTCGTCGACGACGGTCAACCTCACGACCACCACCGGCAGCCTCACGGCGACGTCGCCGGTCTTCCCGGCGGACGGGCTCGTCTACCGGGCGCGGACCACCGGCACCTACGGCATCCGCGTCGGCAAGACCCTGGGCACCAACCCCAACCCGTACAACCTCTCGGTCTCGGTCGGCTGCCGCGATCTCGCACCGACGCTGGCGAGCGTGACGCCGAACAGCGGCACGCCGTCGGGCGGCCTCCTGGTCACCCTCGCCGGCACCAACTTCTCGGAACGCAGCGTGGTGCGCTTCGGCACCTCGATCGCGACGGTAACCAGCATCAGCCCCACGCAGTTGGTCGTCACCACCACTCCCGGCTCGTCGGGTGAGGTCGCGGTGAGCGTGACCAACGGCATCGGCCTCACCGCCTCGCTCAGCCCCGGCTACACCTACGATGATCCCGCGGGGCTCCCTCCGATCCTCACCGCGCTGACGCCCATCGTCGGCCCGGTCACCGGCGGCACGGTGGTGACCCTCACCGGCACCGTCTTCCGTCGTGACGCCGGCGTCTTCTTCGACGTCGGGGGCACGTCGGTCGGCGCCGCCTCGGTGACGGTGGTCAACTCGACGCGCATCAACGCGACCACGCCTCCGCAGGCAGCGGGCGCGGCCAACGTCACCGTCGTCAACACCGACGGACTGACCACCATGCTACCGGGCGGCTTCACCTTCGAGGGCCCGCCGTCGGTCACCTCGATCACCCCCAACGCGGGCCTGACTACGGGCGGCCTCACCATCACGATCAACGGTCTCAACTTCCGCACGGGGACCACCGTTCGCGTGGGGGCGAACCTCGCGACCGCCGTCACGCTGGCGGCCGACGGCCTCTCGCTCACCGCGGTGACTCCGACGTCCACCGTCAACGGCGCAGTCGACGTCATCGTGCGCACCACCGACGGCCAGACCGCGACGGTCACCGGGGGCTTCACCTACGCCTTCCCGGCGCCGAGCATCACCTCGCTCAACCCGGTCAGCGGGTTCGCCGCTGGTGGCCAGGCCCTCACCATCACCGGCACCGGGTTCCTCCCGGCGCCCACGGTGACGGTCGGTGGCACGGCAGCGACCAACGTGGTGCGCACCAGCGCGACGCAGATCACCGCCACCACGCCCGCGGGCGCACCGGGGCTGGTTGACGTGGTCGTCACCAACACCGACACCCAGTCGGTGACGCGCGCCGCGGGCTTCCTCTACGTGGCTTCGCCGGTGCTCGCCTCGCTCACGCCCACCCATGGGCCGGTGCAGGGCGGCACGCGGGTCACCCTGACCGGCAGCGACTTCTTGCCCGGCGCCTCGGTGCGCCTCGGCGGCGTTCCGGCGTTCGCCGTCAACGTCACCAGCCCCACCACCATCACCGCCGTCACCAACGCGGGAGCCGCGGGGGTGGTCGATGTGCAGGTGGTCAA
>JBBRUE010000699.1:0-4269 GCA_038248085.1 Myxococcales bacterium
AGCCAGTTTCGGGAGGGGTCTTGACACACACAGGCCTACAGGTGCATCCATGTCCCAGCAAAGGGGACACACCATGGACAACACCTTTACGAAGTCGGGTTCCGTTTCCTCCGTCATCAACCGCACTGGCCGCACCACCGCGTCGAGCAAGTTCTCGCCGAGCTTTGGTGTGCACCGCGGGCTGATCAAGGATCCGAACTGGCCGCCCGCGCAGTTCCCCGAGCACGGCACCGCCGCCTCGCGCCGCTTCCGCCGCATCGACTCGAACTTCGACGTCGCCCTCCGCGGTGAGCAGGTCGCCGTGACCGGCGACATCTCGGAAGGTGGGGCGATGTTCCTCCTCGATCGCCGCGTCGACACGAAGGTCATCGACGTCGTCATCAAGGGCATGGCCGCGCGCGCCGAGGTCCTCTCGGCCTCGAAGAAGGGCTCGATGTTCGCCCACCACTGCCGGTTCCTCGACTCGGCCGAGTCGCTCCCGGTGTGGGAAGCGGTCGCGTCGAGCTGAGATTCGGGTAATTTCCGACCATCGTGTCCAACAAGGTCGGCGACGAGACCATTCGAAACGTCAACCTGGTCACGGTCACCGATCCACTCCTGGGCCAGGTGGTCGAGCAGTACAAGGTCGAGTCGCTCATCGGCACCGGCGCGATGGGCATGGTCTACCGCGGCGTGCACGTGGTCATCGGCAAGGCCGTGGCCATCAAGGTGCTCAAGCCCGACTTCGCCGATGATCCCGAGATGGTGCAGCGCCTCGTTCGCGAAGCGCGCACCGTCAACGCCATTCGCCACCCGGCCATCGTCGACATCTTCGGCTTCGGCACCCTGCCCCGCAGCGAGCAGCCGTACATCTTGATGGATCTCCTCGAGGGAGACCCGCTCGACGAGTACCTCAAGAAGTACGCCCCGATGAAGATGAAGGACGCGTGGCCCTTCCTCGACGAGCTGCTCTCGGCGCTGTCGTCGGCGCACGCCGTGGGCGTCATTCACCGCGACCTGAAGCCCGGTAACGTCTTCGTCGAGTCGAAGCCCGACGGCCTCAAGGGCATCAAGGTCATCGACTTCGGGCTCGCCAAGCAGGCCGACCGCGCGGGCGGCTCGGTGAAGCCGACCAACCCCGGAACGCTGCTGGGCACGCCGGCCTTCATGGCCCCGGAGCAGGTGCTCGGCACCAAAGTCACCCCCGCCACCGACCTCTACGCCGTGGGTGGCATCGCCTACCAGATGCTCACCAACCACCTTCCGCACGAGGCGCCCTCGGCCATCGAGGTGCTCTCGCAGAAGATGCAGCACGACCCGATTCGCCCGAAGCAGTGGCAACCCTCGCTCGACGAGGAGATCGACGCGTGGGTGATGAACCTGCTGCAGCGCGAGCCCGAGAAGCGCATGCCCAACGCCGAGGAGGCCCGGCGCTCGCTTCGGCGCATCGTCGAGGGCCGCACGAACTCGGGTTCCGGCCTGCGCCCCATTCTGCGCCCGACGGCGACCACCGGCGTGGTGCCCAGGCGCGACTGGGGCGAAGCGAAGACGGTGATCAGCGAAGGCGTGAGCGCCGACGTCCTCGCCTCGAAAGCGGCCGACGTCAGCACCGACAACCACTTCTCGCCGTGGGCGAAGACGAACATCGAGCACCCGACTACGCAAGACGTCGAGCCCACCGCGCCCCCCATGCGCTCGCCGTTCCAGTCGCAGCGCGGGCTCGACGTGGTGACCCAGGCCGTGTCTCCCCAGGAGGTGCGCGCCTCCCACCCCGCGAAGCAGCGGGACAACGACGCGACGCTCCCGGTCATCAATACCGCCGCCGCCATCGACCCCCGGGACGACGGGCCCGTCAGCCTGCCGCCCTCACGGACGCCCCTCTACGTCGCCCTCGTCGCCGCCATCCTCGCCCTCCTGGTGGGGCTCGCCTGGCTGTGGAGCCAACGCTGATCTCGCTGCCCAACGTCATGAAAGGCCGTAATGTCGCGTCGTTGGCAGTGCTGCTGGGGCGTCGTCCAAAGGTAGGACATCAGACTTTGACTCTGAGTATCGTGGTTCGAATCCACGCGCCCCAGATGTAACGAAAACGCGCGGGTGTGATCCGCGTGTGAAGTGCGACACAATTTCGCGGTTGCCGTAGTCGGTGTCTTTGCTCGTTGGGGGAGCAGAATGGCCGTCAGGGAGCTGCAGTTGTTGCCCATCGGGCCCGTTCAAGGGGCCTTCCTGTTGGAACTCGAAGCGCCGATCGCGCAGGTGCTGAACGTGGGCGCCTACGTCGGGAAGGCGGTGCTCGCGCAGCCGGCCTTCGCCTTCAACAAGGATCGCAACCAGTACCACACCACGGCGATCATGCGCCGGCTGCTGACGCTCAAGGACCCGGGCACGCCGTTGATCATCGGGGTGGCCGACGTCGACCTGTTCGTCCCCGACTCGCCGTTCGTCTACGGCGAGGCCGACCGCGAGTCGCACGCCGCGGTGATGTCGCTGTGGCGGCTCAAGGGCGAGGGCGAGGCGTGGAAACGCCGCACCTTCGTCGAAGCCGTGCACCAGGCCGGGCACCTCGTGGGGCTCTCGTATTGCGAGGACGCCCGCTGCGCGATGTACCTCGCGACGACCATCACCGACGCCGAGCGGCGCCAGCTGCACCTGTGCAACAACTGTCGTAACGAGCTCGCGAAGATTCGCCGCGTGTAATCAACCTGTTGTGCGAATGAAGAGGCTCGTGCTGCATTGCGTCTCATGTTCGTGCGCGCACTGACCGTCGGCTTTCTCACGCTCTTCGTCCTCTCGGGCTGCGATCTCTTCGGGGGCGGAGGCGGTGGTGGCGGTACCGGCGGAGGCGGCGGCGCGATGTTCAACTTCACCAAGGGCTTCACCTACGTCCGCAAGGACGACCGCAACGTGTACCTGGTGGACGAGAGCGACGTGCAGACCATCACCACGCTCACCCAGTCGGCCAACGTGCGCACGCCCGCGATGTCGCTCGACGGCAAACACATCGTCTTCGTCCGCGGCGGCACGATGGACTCCGAAATCGCGACCGTCGCCCCCACCGGTGGTGTCATCAGCACGGTCTTGACCGCGTCGGCGACGGCGAAGAACTTCAGGACGCCGGTCTTCTCGCCCGACGCCACGCGCATCGCGTTCGGCTTCGACGAGGGCACGAGCACCAGCATCGGCCTCATCAACGTCGACGGAACGGGGTTCCAGAAGCTGGCCACCGGCGGCCTGGCCCAGGCGTTCCCTTCGTTCACCCCCGATGGCGCGGCGATCGTCGTCGCGGCCGGGAACTTCGGCGCGGGCTACACGCAGATCGAACGCATCACGTTGGCCACCAACGCGGTGACCAACCTCACCAACACGCTGGGCAGCGAGGCCCTGGGCGTCGCCAACCGGCTGCTCGTCTCGCCCGACGGAACGAAGGGGGTCTTCGACGCGCGCGTCTCGAGCGGCGTCACCCGGCTCTTCGTCATCGACCTCACGACAAAGCTGGTGACGGCGCTCTACGCGGGCGAAGCGGGCACCAACGACAGCTTCCCGTGCTGGATGGGAAACACCGCGGTCGGCTTCTCGTCGGACTCCGGGGGCAACGACAACGTCTACAAGGTCAACCTGCCCTCGAGCACCTCGGCGACGCTGCTGGTGCCCAAGGCCATCGAGCCCTGGTACGGGCCGTGAGCTTCACTCGCAGTTGCGGGTGACCGGGTTGCAGACGAGAGGGGGAACCAGGCAGGCGTTGCCCGCGCTCACACACAGCCCGAGGCCCGAGAACATCGCGCAGCAGTTGTTGGGGCCGCAGTCGTTGTCCACGGCGCAGAAGCCGGGGAGGCCGCCGTCGAGGTCGACGCCCGCGTCGGGGCTGGAGCATTGGTGCAGCGAGGAGGTGCAGGCAGTCCGCAGAGAAGCTCAGGGCCTCCGCGAGCCCAGGCGCAGACACAGCCCGTCGGCGCACGCATGACCGGGAGCACAGCCTGCGTCGGGCGCACACGTCGCGGCGCAGTAGCCGGCGGCCGGCGCGGCAGGAGGCCCGGGGCACACCGTCGCGTCGCGCACGCAGAGACCAAGGCTGCACTCGGGGCTGGTCGACGTGATGCGGCCCCCATCGGACACCAAGGCGGCAGCCTCCCCGTCGGTGAACGGGCGCGAACCCCGCACCTCGCAGGGGTCGTCCGTCGACGAACAGCCCGCGAAGAGCACGAGGACCAGCATCTTCATCACCACGTGAGTGGCGTGCTGCGCGGACTTCCGTTGCGCGGTAGGAGTCGCGCCATGCCCCACGCCCACGAGGCC
>JBBRUE010000700.1:0-4260 GCA_038248085.1 Myxococcales bacterium
CCTCACGGTGACCGCGCCGGTGATGGGCTCATCGACCTCGACGCCGACGAAGGCCGCGCGCCGGGGCATCGTGGGCACCCGCGACGCCCGGCTGCAGGGCACCTGGGGCAACCTCGGCGTCAACGCGCTGAGCATCTCGCCCGGCTTCGAGGCGCGCTCGGGCTTCGTGGCGCGTGGTGACCTGATGGGCGTGGGCGTCAACGGCGGCCTCGACTGGCGGCCTGAGTGGCTGCCTTCGTTTCTGCGCAACATCGGGCCCTTCGTCGACAGCTACGTGTTGTGGGGCGTCAGCTCGCTCAAGTTTCAGGAGGCGAACGTCTACTTCGCGCCGATGTGGATGCAGTTCAAAGGCGGCGACGAGGCGTGGTTGCTCGTCGAGAAGACCGAGCAGGCGCTGACCGACCCGTTCACCCCGGTGCGGAACGTGGCCTTCGCGCCGGGCGCGTATTCGTACGAGCGCATGGGGGTGGCGGCCGCCAGCCAGTCGAGCCGCAAGTTCGCCCTGGGCGGGGAGGTCTCGGGCGGCACCTACTATTCAGCGTCGAGCTTCAGCGCGCAGGCCCGGGCCTCGGTGCAGCCGATTCCCCACGTGCTGGTCGCCGGCGTCTACACGTACAACCGCTTCTGGGGCCGCGGGGTGACGGGCGACCACGCCGAGACGCACCTGCTGCTGCTCGAGACCCGGCTGGCGGTGTCCCCGAAGCTCCAGCTCATCGGCAGCTACCAGCGCGACACCGACGGTAATGCCTCGGTGCTCAACGCGCGCCTCGCGTGGGAGTTCCTGCCGCTGTCGTTCGTGTACGTCGTGGTGACCGACAGCCGGGCGGCCTTCGCGGCCCCCGATGCGCCGACCTCGGAGTTCCGGGTGGTGGCGAAGGTCACGTACACGTGGCGCCCGTGGTGAGAGCGGGTCGCCTGCTCAGAGGCCGCCGTCGGTCATGGACCGCAGCGATCGCTCGAGGCCCTGATCCCCGGTGAAGTTCTGGCGAATCATCTCCGATGAGACCGGCGGCGATCGGCTCACCCGCTTCGCCAGCTCGACGTCGCACGGGCTCTGCGCCAGGAGCCAATCGACATCCTTCTGGGCGTCGGGCACGAGCTGGCTGAGCGACGCGGCAGCGCCGATCCCCTCCATCAGCGCCGCGCAGCGCGTGGGAATGCACTTGAGCGCCTTCTCGCGGACGGCGCGCGGCACGCCCGGGTACAGCATGTACATGCCCACGAACGAGGCATGACGCGTGCGCCAGGCGTCATCCGCTGACATCACCGCTTCGGGCGGCTGCTGCCCCACGTCCTCCCAGGTCTTCCGTTCGATGCCGTAGAAGGAGATGCGGATCATCTCTCCGATGAGGGTGCCCGACGAGCCGCAGAGTTCGGCGAGGTGCCTCACCTCCACGCTGGCCTGGGCGAGGTTCCCCTCGTGGATCCCCTTGAGCAGCCGGAGCTTCGCCCAGTTCTGCAGGGTGACGTAGTTGGGCAGCGGCGCTTCGAAGAAGGTGTAGTCCTGTTTGTCTTTGAGCGGTCCGGCGGCCAGCAGCGACCAGTGATCGAACTGCTGAAGCTCGACCATCCACGAGAAGTCGAGGCCGGCATAGAGCTGTGGCCCGGCCTGGCGCCAGGCCCCGGGCGGGTTGGCCATGCGGTCGGTGATCGACGCCGGGAGGTGGAGGAGCCCGAGCCGCCCTCCTTCCCAGTCACTGCGGCCATCCATGTACCTCGCCGCGTCCCGCTCGCGAGGCGGCTGGCCGAGGTCTTTGCGTGGCACGAGGTCCTTCGTCTCGGCGCAGTACCGATCGACGTACTTCTCGGCGGCGGCGGCGTTGTCGGCGAGCCACTGCAGCACCGCCTGGCGCCCCACGGTCTCGATGAACTCGTCGAGGGAGCCCCCGTCGGGTGCGCCACCGTCGGGTGAAGCGGGCGCTGACGGGCGGGCCCGGCCGAGAGCGTCGCTCCCAGCCTCGTCGACGGGTGCGCGCGGGAGGCGGCCGCGGGCGGAGGTCGCGTCACTCGGCTCGCCCCCGGTCGTGGCTGGCGCGGTGTTGCCTGCGAGGTGCGGCGCGCTGTCGCTGCACATCGTCAGCGCCACCGCGAGCAGGAGCACCAGGACGACGGTTCCACCGAGCAGCAGACGGGGTCGCATGCGGCCAGTCTCAGCCACGGCATTCCGCGAGTCACCCGGTACGAGTGGAACGAGAGCGCTACTGGAACTGGGGAAGGCCGCTGATGCTCGCCAGGGCGGCCGCATGCCCCGCGGCGTCGGAGGGGACGTCGCTGGGGAAGGCGGCCGATGAGCGGCCCAGGCGCAGCAACCACCGTGCCCCGAGGGGCTGCAGGAGGGCGTGGTGATCAGTACAGGCGATCGTCGTCTCGCCCCGATCTCCCGTCCCGACGCTGCTGCCCACCGCGAAGCCGGCCAGCAACATCGCGGTGCGCGCCGAGGTCGAGGCCATCGTGGTGTGCACGGTCGCGCCGACCGCACAGGCGAGCCGCAGTTGCTGGAACAGGCCCACGGTCCACAGCTGGGGATCGGCGCGCGCCGAGTAGAGATCCCAGAAGACGATGTCGGCGGAGGCTGCTGGTTCGAGGGCGAGGCTGCGCGGGAAGTCCCCGCGCACCAGGCGCCACCCGGTGCGGGCGGTCTCGAAGTGCCCGTGGGTCAGCAGCGCCGTCGCCGCCGCGTGGGCCCCCGGTTCATCGAGGCCGAACGACGCCACGTTCTCCGGGAGCAGCGCGAGCTCGAGGGCGTGCACCTCGTGGTCGAAGCTGACGATCTCCAACCGACGCGCGCCCGGAGGTGCCGCTTCCGAGACCCGCCACGCGGCGAGGGCGTTCGACGCCGCACCGAGCCCGACGTCGAAGAGCACCAGCGGGGCGCCGCCTTCTCGGAGCCGCGCGTCGAGCCGCGAGGGCACCACGTAGATCTCGTCAGGCTCGACCGTTGGTCCGGTGCCACAGTGCATCACCTGGCCGCAGGCCCGATCGCGGATCGCGCGCGCACCGTCGGGAAGGGTGACGACCTCGCACCCGCGCTGGGCCTGCTCGTCTTCGGTCATGTCGCCTGCGAGCGGTCACGTTCCCCGCGCGAGCGAGGGCTTACAGCACACTTCCCGCAACCCCGTGCGCCGTCGGAGCCTTGCCCTCGATCAATCCATCGAGCTCGCCCATCGCGGTGCGCCGAGTTGCCGCGGGCGCCCGGATCGCGCGTGGTAGCTTCTTCGCCCATGTCGGGGAGAGCCACACCACGCCGCGCGCTGTCGCTCACCCCAGCCCATCTCGTGCGGGTGGGAACGGGCCTCGATGCCGTGCGCATCCAGGCGCGGGGCCCGGGCATCCTCATCGGGACCTTCGGCGTGCGGCGGGTGCGGGCCGTGCTCGACGTCGTCGTGCTGCATCGTTTCCGCACCGCCCGCTGCCGCGCGCTCCTCATCGGCCTGCGCGGGGTGAGCTGGGTCTCGATTCCCCTCGCGCCGGTCAGCCCGCTGGCCGCGCCGCAGGTCACGCCGCTCTTCGCGCCCTCAAGCCCCCCGCCGCCGACCTTGCCGTCGCTCGCCTTCACCCTCACCGTGACGCCGCCCGAACCGCCGTGACCTTCCCCCGAGCCCCATGACCGACCAGACAGGCGACCCGCACTTCGGACTTCCCCAGGCCGCGCGCGCAGGGCTCTTCTCGCGCTTCCTCTGGTTCTGCGCCGGGGCCGACGCTTCGCTGCTCGTGAAGTGCCCGCACTCCGATCGCGTGAAGTACCAGGGCATCGGCGGCATCGTGCTGGCCACCGCGGTGCTCGCCCTCACCTCGGGCAGCTACGCGTTCTACACGGTGTTCTGCCCGAAAGATCAGACCGCCCTGAGCCAGGACGTGCACCTCCCCACCGTGCTGCAGTCGCTCGCCGCGGGCCTGGTGTGGGCGCTGATCATCTTCAACATCGACCGCTTCATCGTCTCGAGCACCGGCAAGGGTGACGGCTCCGACAGCATCACCTGGACGCAGTTCTCCAAGGCGATCCCCCGCATCATCATGGCCCTCATCATCGGCGTGTGTATCTCCGCGCCCCTCGAGATCCGCATCCTCAAGCCGGAGATCGAGGCCCAGCTCGAGCTCGAGCAGAACGAGTACCTGGCGCGGCTCAACGCGCACTCCGATCGCATGATCGAGGCCCGCCGCGCGGAACTCCGCCGGCGCGTCGACGAGGTCCAGGGTCGGCTCGACGGGCGCAGCGAGTACTTCGAGAAGCGGCGCCTCGAGATCAAGGAACAGCGCCGC
>JBBRUE010000701.1:0-4253 GCA_038248085.1 Myxococcales bacterium
CGGCCAGGCCGATCGCCGCCGCGAGGGTCTCGGGGTCGTCGAGCTGCCCCACCACCACGAGATCGTCGTCACCCCGCCGGGCGTCGTCGAGGGCCGCGGCGAACGAGGGCACGTGCGCGCCGACCTCGAGCTGCCGCACCAGCCCGCGCCGCGCCTCGAGCACGTACTCGATGGGCGACTCGAAGGTGCACACCGTCAGCGGCCGCGCCTCGAGCGCCGCCTGCACCAGCGAGGCGACGGTGGTCGACGTGCCCTGCCCCGCGCCGCCGGCCACCACCCACAACCCGGCGCCGCGCAACACCTGCAAGAAGTCGTCGGGCAGCCCGAGGGCCGCGGGCGTGGGTACCGTCCGCGGGAGCGCGCGCACCACCACGCTCACCCCGTCGCGGCCGGCCTGCCCGCGCACGTGGAAGACCCCGTCCTTGGCGACGTGGCTGAACTCGAACGACGGCTTGCGGGTCAGCGCCTCGCGCAGCGACTGCGGCGCCAGCGAGAGCACCGCCTCGCGGATGTCGGCGGCGCTGAAGGGACCGAACTCGGTCAGCGCGCGCACCTGGCCATCGACGCGCGCGAAGGCGAGCTGCTCGGGCGCGAGGTGGAGGTGGCTGACGTGCTTCTCGGTGAGCTGCGCGATGATCGACACCAGGCTGGTGCGCGGGGCCTCGGTCGAGGGGGGCGGAGGCGTGGCGAGGGCCGACTCCGACGAGAGCCCGCGGCCGCCGAGCAGCATCTCCTCGCCACCGCGCGCTGCCTTCACCCGCACCTTGAGGTCGCTGCCGTGCATCTCCATGTGCACGGCGATCGAGCCCTTGCCGGTCTCGAAGATGAAGTCGGTCGGCTTGCCCGACAGGAAGTCCTGGCTCTGCTCGCGCGGCACCACGTCGGCGAACAGCAGGAGGATCTGCCCGGTGCGCAGCAATTGGCGGAACACCGCGGTCGCCGCCCCGCCCTCGTCGACGTAGAAACCAGGCGTGTCCGAGTCGAGCGTCATCGCGCTCCCCGGGTGGGTGAAGAGGTACTCGGTGAGCTGGTCGAGTCGGGCCATGCCCCGCGTGGTGCAAGCGATGCACCGCGCGAAGTAGGCGTCAGCGCTCGGAGATTCGCGCCCGCGCCCGAGTCGGACCAGCGTCCTCAGGGCGGGGCTGACTCAGGGCTGCGCGAGGGCCGAGGCCGGCGCAGAGGGCGGGTCGAGCATCCCCGCGGGCACGAAGCCGGCGATGCGGGCGCGGCGATCGACGGCCACCTGGCGGCGCAGCTCGAGCGTCTTGCGTTCCTTCTTCGTGGCGGCGTCGGTGCGGCCCGCGAGGTCGATGAGGCGCTCCTCGATGGCCGCGAGCTCGTCGTCGAGCAGGAGCGGCGGCACGTTGCGTTTCTTGCCCCGCCCGAGGGTGTTCTCGGTGCCGATGGGCACCCCGCGCACCGCCTCGAGCCGCACCGCCGCGCCAGGCCGCTCACGCACCAGCTCGAGCTCGACCAGCAGCCCGTCGCGCTTGGTGCCGTTGACGTCGGCGAAGTCCTGGTTCGAGACGAGGTTCCCCAGCGAGAAGACGACCAGGCCCGTACCGCCAGCGCTGCGCTCGAGGAACTCCACCGGTTGGAGCACGTGCGGGTGATGCCCGATGACCGCGAAGGCGCCCGCGTCGAGCATCGCCTTCGCCAGCTTGCGGTCTTCAGCGGCGGGTTCGAACTTGTACTCCGTGCCCCAGTGGATGCTGACGATGAGCACGTCGACCTCCGCGGCGCGCGCGCGAATGGTGGCGAGGAGGGCATCGACCGTATGGCCTCCGATGATCGGCTCGGAGGCGTAGGGCACCGCGGGCACGTGCGGGAGCGCAGGGTCCTTCTTGTTGTTGAAGCCGTTGAGCCAGCGAGAGACGGCGAGGAGGCCGATGCGCAGGCCGTTCTTCTCGAGGACCAGCGGTGTCCACGCGGCCTCTTCGTTCACGTCTGCGCCCGCGGACAGCAGCTCGGCGGCCTTGAGGTACTCGCGCGTGGCGACGATGCCCTCGCGGTGCTGATCGAGGCAGTGGTTGTTGGCGAAGGTGGCCACGTCGACCCCGACGCGCTTGAGGGCGGCCAGCAGCGGGGGCTGGGCGTTGAAGACCATCTCGCCCGACTCGTACTTCTTGAGCACGACGATCGGCGTCTCGAGGTTCACCACCGCGAAGTCAGCGCGCTGCAGCACGGGCGCGAGCGGGCCGAGCACGTGATCCCATCCGCCGTTGTTCCCGTCTTCACCGGTGCGCGCGCGCGTCGAGGCGACGTACTTCACCGGGTCGTGGGGGATGACGTCGCCGCCGAAGACCAGCGTCACCCGCGCGGGAGACTGGCTGAGCACGGCGAGGAGCAGCAGGGACGGCGTCACGGAGATCAGTATGCCCGGTGATCAGCGGACTGATCAGCGCAGGTCGGTGCAACAGCCCTGTGTCGCCCGGTTCCCTCTCCCTGCGAAAGCGGGGAGAGGGTCAGGGAGAGGGGCTGTCTCGCTAGCGGCACACCGCGACGAAACCGGCGCTGCTCCGCCTCATCGGGGGTCGCCCACGCGCGCAAGATACCGCGGCCCCGGAGCACGAAGAACCGGGTTCAGAGCATCGCCGCGAGGAACAGGCTGTAGGTCAGCTCCCCCACCGGCCGCTTCTCGCGCCGCGCCTGCCGCCGGAGCGCCGCCGGCAACGAGCACCGCGTGAGATCTACCGGGTCTTCCATCTGCGCGTAGCCCCGCGGCGAGTAGCCGGCGATCTTCCACCCGTGGGCCCCGAGCGCCGCCGCCAGGTCCTGGGTGAGCTGGTGGTGCACCGCCCGCGACAGCGCCTGCGGCTCGGAGTCGGGCACCGGGCTCTGCCACTTGCCTTCCACCTCGAGCCAGCCACGTCGCTGCAGGTAGTTCACCTTGCGCGCGAGGCCGAGCCCTCCGACGTGGCGCTCGAGCCTCACGGCCGCGGATGAGCCACGAAGAACTGCATCACCACCTGGCCCCAGGCGAAGGCGTTGGGCGGCGCGCAGCTGAAGAACAACGACTGTCCCAGCGAACCGTTGGCGATGACGTCGTCTCCGCCGGGGATGCAGTGGCCGTAGATGGCGGGCACATAGGCGCTGGCGAGGAAGTCGTGCTGGAGGAACTCGTAGAGCCCGCCCGACGCCGAGGTGTACCGGGTGTGCGTGTGCGCCGCGCTGGTCGAGACGACCGTCGGAGAACCGAGCCCCCACGCGGTCAACGCCGCGTCACGCTGCTGCTGGCCCTTGGCGAAGGGCACCAGGCCATCGGCGGTGCCGTGCATTTGCAGCACGGGGAGCTGCTGTGACGGCCTGCCGGCGCCCGTGCCGGTGAAGGGACAGTCGAGCACGAACGGCGGCGTCAGCAGCGTCAACGTCTGGCCATCGGCGGCAGCGATGGGGGCGACCGAGGCCAGCACGTCGGCGTGCGCGCAGAGGAAGCGCAAGGTCATCGCCCCGCCCTGCGAGAAGCCCGTCATGTGGATCTTCTTCGGATCGATCACCAGCGCCTGGCGGAGCTGACCGACGAACGCCCACACCTTCGGGTCGTCGGTCGAAGGCGTCCACGAGGGCACGCCGAGGAGCGCCGGGGCGCTCGGCTGCACCACCACGAAGCCCAGCGGCGGGGCGAGGCTGCGCAACTTCGTGCTCTTGTCCTGCGCGTCGGCGGTCATCGTCGCGCCGTGCACGTCGAGCACCACGCCACAGCCACCGGCCGCGCACGCCGGGGAGATCTCGACCTCGTAGGTCACGCCCGAACAGGGGAACGCGTGGTGGCCCGCGGTGACCGACGTCACGCACCCGACCGCCGCGGGGACCTGGGCCGGGCCGGCGTCGGGCACACCCGCGTCCACCGGGCCTGCATCGGGGAGGCCCGCATCGAAGACGCCCGCATCGGTCCCGGCGTCGGTTCGCCCCCCGTCGTTTCCGCTGCCGCCACCGTCGGGCGTGACCGGAGCAGGATCAGATCCACAAGCAGACAGCCACGCGGCCGTGGCACAGAGAATGACGAGGCGTCGAAGCACCCACGCCTCTCAACACACCCGGGCAGGCGGCGACAGGTGTGTCGGGCGTAGCATGCGTGCCCATGAACCCCACCGCTGCCGCCCCGCACGTCATCCTCCGGCATTGCGAATCGTACGACGCCGAGGTCATCCGCCGCCTGGTGCGCGAGGGCCTCGACACGCTGGGGTTGAAGCCTGCGGGCCGCACGCTGGTCAAACCCAACCTGGTGGCCTCGGGGCCGCTGTTCGAGCACG
>JBBRUE010000702.1:0-4250 GCA_038248085.1 Myxococcales bacterium
GGGTGGTCATCGATGCGGGGATCGTTCCGCGCGTCGACGCGGGCGCGCTTCCGGTCGATGCCGGCACCGCCACGCCGGACGCCGGGCCGGTGGTGGTCGTCGATTCAGGTATGCCCGTCGAGCAGGACTCCGGGGTGCCGGTCGTTCCAGGGGTCGACGCCGGCAGCCCGGGAGGCAACACCGGGATGGACGCGGGTGCGACGGAGATGCCTCCGGCTGGAGGTGGCTGTGGCTGCACCTCGGTGGAATCGCTGTTCGGGATCGGGGCGGTGCTGCTGGGGCTGCGTCGCCGTGCGTCCCGGGCTGCGCCAGGACGTCCGTTCATTCCTCAGGCCTCGAGATCTCGTCACTGGTGAGCACGCTCAGCGACCGGGATGATGGAACTCGCCGGCCGCCACCGCTCTCGAAGCCGCTGTTCCTCGCGCGTCTGGCGTCGACCCGGCCTGTGGCCGACCTCGCCCCGCTTTCGCAGGGAGAGGTTTCAGGCCAGCGACCGAACTTACGAACGGCCGTACTAGCGTCGTCGGCGCCCTCGATGGAACCGCCCACCCTCCGCGACGTCTCCGAAGCGGACCTCCTGCGGGTCCTCGAGCTCAACGCCGACGAGGTGCAGCACACCAGCCCGATGGACCTCGATCGCCTGCGGCTGTTGCACTCGATGGCCAGCTACCACCGCGTGGCGTGCGTCGACGGCGAGGTGGCGGCGTTCCTGTTGGCGCTGAAGGACCACGCGCCTTACGTGAACGACAACTACGCGTGGTTCAGCGCGCGCTACCCGGAGTTCCTCTACGTCGACCGCATCGTCGTGGACCACCGCTTTCAGGGCCGAGCGCTCGGCTCACTGCTCTACCGCGACCTGTTCCGCTTCGCGCAAGCGCAACAGGTGAAGACCATCACCTGCGAGTTCAACCTCGTTCCACCCAACGAGCCCTCGCGGCGCTTCCACGCGAAGTTCGGCTTCGAGGAGGTCGGCACCCAGTGGCTGGCCGGTGGGACCAAGCGGGTCTCGCTGCAAGCCGCGGCGACTTCATCGCCCGGTCCGCGCTGATCGTCACGAGAGGCGCAGCTCGGCGGCGCGCTGGCCCAGCGAGGGCGGCGGCTCGCTCCATCGCGAGACGAGCGCATGCACCACCTGCGGCAACCACTGCGCGATCGGCTCGTGCTCGAAGCCGAGCTCCACTCGCGCCAGGCTCGCGTCGAGCGCCGACATCCACGGGCTGTTGACCGTGCAGGCGAGGGTGGGGTCGACGCCCGCGGCGCGCAGCTGGTCCGTCGCCTGAACGAGAACGCGGGCCTTCGCCCCGAACGCGGCGGCGACGTGTTCGACGAACGAGCGCGCGGTCAGCGGCTCCTGCCAGCCGAGGTTGTACGCGCGCTGGCGGGGCCCGCGCTCGAGCGCCGAGAGAATGACCCGGACCACCGCGCCGCTGAACACGTGGCGCACCGGGGCGTCGGGCTCGGTGAGCACGATCGGCCCCCCGTCCATCAACCGCCACAACACCGAGTCGATGCGCCGCTTCGGGTCGCGGCCGCCATGCACCATCGGCAGCCGGAAGGTCGTGAAGGGGACCGGGCCTGCGCCCAGCCGCTGCTCGACGTCGCGCTTCTCGATGCCGTAACGCCAGTCGGGCTCTTCACCCGGGGTGGGAGGGCCCGCCATCACCGCGCCGTCGAAGTCGGCCTCCGTCGCGATGCGCGGGCGGGGCGTGCGCACGAGGTACACCTGCCCGGTGCTGATGGCGATGAGGTGCCCCACGCGCCCCGCCACCACCCGGAGCAGCCGCTCGGTCTGCGGCCCGTCGAACAAGGCGAGGTCGACGATCGCGTCCCACGTCGTGCCGGCGAGCGCGGCGTCGAACGCGTCGGTGCCGCGATCGGCGCGGAGCCGCTGCACCCGCTCGCCGAAGGGGTCGGCCAGCGTGCCGCGGTTGAGCAGCGTCACCTGGTCCCCGCGCGCGAGGAGACGGGCCGTCAGCTCGACGCCGAGAAACCGGTTCCCTCCGATGACGAGGACGCGCATGGCGTCAGAAGCGGTACAGCACCAGGCCCTCGGGCGCGGCCGGCTTCTTCGCCTTCACGTCGGGGTCGCCGAACGCATCGACCGGGAAGAGGCTCGCCTCGCGGGGGAGCGACGGGCGCTTCGCCACCACGCCGGCATCGCGCACCAGGTCTCCGCGCTCGAGCTCCCGCACCAACTCCACCAACGACGGGTCGACCTCGCGCAGCTTCAAGCCCGTCGCGAGCGAGGCCTTGAGCGCAGCCTTCGCGGCGTCCTTCCGCCCGCGCTTCGCCTCGATGAGCGCGAGGTCGTACGAAGCACGGCCCCGGGTGCGCCATTCGCCGGGCGTGGTGGCCACGTCGAGCGCGCGCTGGAAGTAGGCCTGGGCCGCGTCGAGCTCGCCCTGCAGCCAATGCGACCAGCCCAGCCGCAGCAGGTGCTCGCCCTTCGCCGGAGTGTTGCGCGCGAGCGGCTCGAGGATCGCTTCTGCGTCGCCGGGCTTTCCGGCGTCGATCAACCGGCTGCCGAGCTCGAGCCGCGCCTCCGGGCTGGTGGGGGAGAGCGCGAAGCCCTTCTTCGCTGCCGTCACTGCCTCTTCCCCGCGCCCTTGCCGCGCGAGGGCCTTGCTCAACCGGCCCCAGGCCCACGCCGAGGTCGGCGCCAGCGCGACGTAGGCGTTCCACGTCTTCTCGGCGTCGCCCCAGGCCCCGAGCGCGAACTGCGTGTCGCCGAGGTAGCTGCGCGCGAGCAGCTCGCCGGGGTGCTTCTTGACGACGTCGCCGAGGAACGCGACGCCGGCCTCGTTCGACTGATAGCGGGTGAGCAGCCAGAACCGCGCGAGCGTGTAGACCTCGAGCACGTCGTCGGCGTCGCCGAGGGCGGCGAGGGCCTTCGTCGCTGCAGCATCGCCACCGAGAATCGCCTGGGCGAGGGCGCCCGTGGCGAGCGCGAAGGTGAGCTTCGGGTCGAGCTCCGCAGCGCGCTGGCAGGCCGCAGCGGCGCGCTCGAGCTCAGCGGTGTCGAGGATCGACGGAGTGTCCGCGCTCAGCGGCTGCCGCAGCACCACCGGGTAGCAGGCGCCGAGCTGCTGCAACGCTTCTTCGTTGGTCGACGACGGCTGCGCCGAGGTCTTCGCCGGCAGCGCTGCGCCGGCCAGCAAGGCCTTCGCCAGCACCACCGAGCCCTGGTCGAGCGCCGCGGCCCACGTCTTCGGGAGCTTCGCGGTGAAGGGCTTCGGCTTCTTGCCATCGACGGTGACGCCGGCGAGCACCAGCCCGTCACCCGACGGCTCGAGCGAGAAGGCCACCGCGCGGTCGGCTCCCACGGCCTGCCGGAGCGCCTCGGCGTTCTTCGGGTCCCCGAGCTCGCCGGTGAAGCTCTCTTCCTGCACCGCGCGCACGACCTGCTTGAGGTGCAGCTCGCTGACCTTGCCGGTCTGTTCGACCAGCTCGGACGCGCGGGCCTCGAGGAGCAGCGCGAGCTGTTGCAGCGCCGCGTCCGACGACGACGGCGGCAGGAAGACGGTGACGGGCGGGCGGGGTGCGGCGAGCGCGGTTGACGCGAAGAGCACGGCGATGAGGGCAGATCGCATGGCGTGGAACCATGTCACAGTGCGCCCGCCATGGCCGCGAAGAAGCCCGCACCGAGCGCGAAGCCAGCCGCTGGTGAAGCCATGAACTTCTCGTACACCGTGCTGGGCGAGTTCGAAGACGCGGCCGTGGCTGCCGAGTGGGTCGCGTGGCTGCAGCAGGGGCACCTCGCCGACGTGATCCGCGGAGGGGCGCTGGAGGCAGTGCTGGTGCGGTTGAGCCCGCTGCGCTTCGAGGTTCGCTACCGCTTCGCCGACGCGGCCGCCTTCGCGGTCTATGAGCGCGACTTCGCCCCGCAGCTCCGCGCCGAGGGCCTCGCGAAGTTCCCCGCCACCCGCGGGGTCAAGATGTCGCGCTCGACCGGCGAGATCCTGACTTCGCTCGGCTGACCTTCTCCCCCCGCGGGGGCGAGGGGAACTTGGGGTATGAGCCACCCCGTTCATGCACATCAGCGTCTTCGACCTCTTCAAGATCGGCATCGGCCCCTCGAGCTCGCACACCGTCGGCCCGATGAACGCCGCGCGGCGCTTCGCCCAGTCCCTCGAAGAAGAGGGGCTGCTCGAGCGCGCCACCTCGGTGAAGGTCGAGCTGTTCGGCTCACTCGGCTTCACCGGCAAGGGCCACGGCAGCGACCTGGCGGTGATGCTCGGGCTCGAAGGTGA
>JBBRUE010000703.1:0-4250 GCA_038248085.1 Myxococcales bacterium
AGTGCTTCACCGTGTTCTGCGCGAACTTCTGCCAGGTGGTCGGCCCGCCGAAGAAGGCGAACGACGCGCCGACGAGGAGCACGGTGGTGATGGCGCCGCCGACGACGTAGCGGATGAAGCGCGGGTCGAGCTTCTTGTTCTGCCGGAAGTACTCGAAGGCCGCGACCGCCACGCCCGCCGCTGCGAGCCCGGGGAACAGGCGCAGCAGGGTGGTGTACGCGAAGGCCGCCCCCGCCAGCCCGGGCCGGTTCTTCTTGAGCAGGGCGATCGACGCCACGAAGTAGAACAGCCAGTCGTGCCGCAGGAAGGCGCCGCCCGTCCAGTAGTACCGGTTGGGGAAGTGGCAGCCGAGCACGATGGCGGCGATGGCGAAGGCGCGGGGTCCGAAGGCCCACCAGATCATCACCAGCGTCAGCGCGAGGTAGACCGGGTCGATCAGGTTCAGCTTGGTCAGCTCGGCCATCGTCACCGGGCCGGTGGAGTTCGTCAGCGCGAAGCCGGCGAGCGTCCAGACGGGCGTGGCGTTGTAGCCATGGTCGAGGTGAATGTCGCGCCACCGCGGCTCGCCCACCATGCCGCGGAAGGCGGCGATGTCTTTCTTGTAGAGCTCCCAGCGGGCGGCGCTGAAGTTCTCTTTGCACCGCTCGGGGTGCGCGAGGATCTCGTCGGTCTTGACGATGATGTTGGTGCGCAGGTCGGTGATCGTCTGCCGCACCACCTCGTCGCGGCGCCCGTTCTCGGCGTTGGCGATCGCCGCGCAGTCGTACATCTTGTCGTAGCCGGTCTCGGGGAAATACTTGGCCCCCATGACGTAGTGGTACGTGTCCCAGACGTGCACGAAGTTGCCGAAGTGCAGGTGGCCGAAGTTGAAGTAGCCGAGGAAGCCCAGCAGCCCGAGCACCACCAGCAGGCGATCGCGCATCGCCTGGCGCTCGAGTGACTTGCCGTCCCAGTGCAGCTTGAGACCCCAGCCGATCACCCCCAGCGCGCCCAGCGAGATCGCGAACTGGACCAACTGGGCCGAGGTGTCGTTGTCGGCGCCGAAAGGGCGTTCGCCGACGAAGCGCACGGCCGCGACGATGCCCAGGCCGAGCACGCCCAGTGGAATGAGCCAGTCCTTGTCGGTGTCGGGCGACGGCTTCGGGGCAGGGGAATCAGTGGTCGCCATGGCGGGCGCGCAATGTAGGGAAGATCGGAACCCCGCGAAAGCTGAAGAGATTCGGTGGAATGTGAGATCCTTCCGGCCACACATCCGTTGGAGGGGACATGAACCGACTGATTCTGCTGGCGTCCGTCCTGGTCGCGCCGCTCGCGCTGGCGCAGGGCATGTTGATTCCCACCGATACCTCGATGGGCCCGCTGGGCATCAAGTACCAGCGCGTCTCGGCGGAGATCATCGACGGCGCCGCCGTCACCAAGGTCGAGCAGGTCTTCGTCAACAGCTCGCCCCGGCAGCTCGAGGCGCACTACGTGTTCCCGCTCCCCAGGGGCGCCGCGCTGCAGGAGTTCTACCTGTGGATCAACGGCAAGCGGACCAAGGGCGAGATGCTCGAGAAGCAGAAGGCCACCGACATCTACGAGGGCATCGTGCGCCGCCTGCAGGACCCCGGGCTGCTGGAGTACGTCGACACCGACGCCTTCCGCGCCCGCGTCTTCCCGGTGCCGGCCAACGGCGAGCAGAAGATCGAGCTCACCTTCAGCCAGGTGCTCGACTTCAACGCCGGCCTCTACCAGTACCACTACCCCCTCGGGGCCGGCACGCGCGGCGCCCCGAAGCTCACCGTGAAGCAGGACTTCACCTTCTCGGCGACCATCAAGTCGAAGACCCCGCTGCGCAGCATCTACTCGCCGACCCACAAGCTCGGGGTCTCGCGCAAGAGTGAGAACGAGGCGGTCACCGGTCTCGAGCAGGGCGCCGGCGCCGACATCTCGAAGGACCTCGATCTCTTCTACACGGTGTCCGACAAGTCGATCGGGCTCACCTTCATGTCGCACCGCCCCGACCCCGAGCAGCCGGGCTTCTTCATGGCGCTCATCTCGCCGAAGACCGAGGTGAAGGCCGACGAGGTCATCGCCAAGCGCATCACCTTCGTCATCGACACCTCGGGCTCGATGATGGGCGACCGCATGAAGCTGGCGCGCGACTCGATCAAGTACTGCGTGCAGAAGCTCAACCCGAAGGACGAGTTCAACGTGGTGCGCTTCTCCACCGACGTCGAGGCGCTCTTCGAGAAGCCCCAGCTCGCCAGCGAGGGCAACGTGAAGAAGGCCGTCGACTTCGTCTCGCAGCTCGAGGCCATCGGAGGCACGGCGATCGACGAGGCCATGGTGCGCGCGCTGAAGGACGGCGCCGGCCGCGGCGATCGCCCGCACATGGTGATGTTCATCACCGACGGTCACCCCACGGTCGGCGAGACCGACGAGGCCGCGATCTCCAGGAACGCGAAGAGCGCCAACCAGGGCAGCCGCGTGTTCACCTTCGGCGTCGGTGACGACCTCAACGCCCGCTTGCTCGACCGCATCGCCGACGAAGGCGCCGGCACGTCGGACTTCGCCCGCGACGGCCGCGACTTCGAGATCAAGATCGGCGGCTTCTACGACAAGGTGGCCAACCCCGTGCTCGCTGACCTCGCGCTCGACCTGAGCGCCTTCGGGGCCTTCGACGTGTACCCCAAGCGCCTGGGCGATCTCTTCAAGGGAAGCCAGCTGGTGGTGATGGGCCGCTACCGCACCCCGAAGGACGGCGTGGTGATGCTCACCGGCTCGTTCAACGGCAAGAAGCAGGTGTTCGAGTACCGCGCCGACGCCACGAAGGACTCGAAGCAGTTCGACTTCGTCCCGCGGCTCTGGGCGATCCGCAAGGTGGGCTACCTGCTCGAGGAGATCCGCCTGCGCGGAGAGAAGCCCGAGCTCAAGGACGAGATCGTCGCCCTCGGCAAGAAGTACGGGATCGTCACGCCCTACACCTCGTACCTCGTGGTCGAAGACACCCCGATGCCGGTGGCGCAGAACCGCCCGCCGCCGCCCCCCCGGCAGGAGCCGTGGGCGTTCCGCGCCGAAGACAAGCGGGACATGGCGCCCAAGGGCTCGGCGAGCGGGTTCGGGGGCCTCGGTGGTGGTGCCGCCGACGGGAAGATGGCCCGTCCGTCGGCGGGCGCGCCGTCTCCGGCTCCGGCGATGGAGTCCTCGGCCTCGGATGACTTCCGCAGAGCGCTGCTGCGCAGCGGTGGCCCGGCCAAGGAAGAGGCGATGAAGAAGTCTGACGGCACCGAGGGCATCGCGATGAGCCAGGCCGTCCGCAAGATGAAGGAGCAGGCCGAAGGCGAGCGCGTCAACGAGCCGGTGCGGTCGGCGTCGGGGCGCACCTTCCTCTACCGCAACGGTGGCTGGGTCGACTCCGAGGCGCAGTCGGGCACCGCGAAGCAGCTGAAGATCAAGTACCTGTCGGACGCGTACTTCGCGCTGCTCAAGGCCCGGCCGGATCTCAAGGCCGCCCTCGCACTCTCAGACCGCCTGGTGATCGTCATCGGCAAGGACAAGAGCGTGATCATCGAGCCCAGCGCGGGCGAGACCAAGGCCGACGCCGTCGCCACGTTCCTGAAGTGAGCTGCTTGTTCCCTCTCCCTGCGAAAGCGGGGGGAGGGTCAGGGTGAGGGGCCGACCAGCACCCCGAGCCGTTCGCGGTCGGCCTCGCTCTCGCGCGTCCACGGAAAGACCGAAGTCCGAGCGGGCACCCGGTCGAACCAGAACTTCCCCGACTGTCCCTGCACGCGCGCGCACGCCGCCAACCAGGTGATGGTGTCCGCGCCCTCGTCAGGGGTCCTCAAGATCGCCTCGGTCACCGCGTGGAACCGGGGGATCGAGGTCTTCACGCCCGCGGTGTCGGCCCACCCCGGGTGCATCGCGGCGAAGGTGACGCCGGGTTCCTTCGTGGCCCACCGCTCGTTCAAGATCACCTGCGCCCGCTTGGTCTGCGCGTAGGCGGTGACCCCGTCGAACTTCATTCCCTCGCCGCGGAGCACGGCCAGGTTCAACTTCACCGAGTACATCCCGCCCGACGAAACGGTGATCACCCGGCCCCGAGACGCGCGGAGCACCGGCAGCAGCCCCTCGGTCAAGCGCACCGGCCCGGGCTGGCTGGCCATATAGTCCAGTGTTTCACGGCCACGGGAAAGCGATTGCAACAGACGCATGCGAGGGGCTCCAGTATTCGGGGCTGATGTTTGCGCTATGTTAAACAGGTAGTTTGA
>JBBRUE010000704.1:0-4240 GCA_038248085.1 Myxococcales bacterium
GCTCGCGAGGTTCCTTCGCCTCGAGAGGCGGCTCGTCCTTGCACTTCTTGCCCTTCTTGCACTTCGACTTCGCCGGCGGAGGCGAGGCCTCGGCGCTGAACGGCTCGGGGGAGCCGTCGCCAGCGACGATCACCCGAACCGGCCGGGAGGCGGAGGCGAAGATCGCCACCCGATCGCCACCGGAACCGACGCCCTCGACGTAGTACTCGATGCCCGGCGGCACCATGCGCGTTCCGGGGATCGTCCCGCGGTAGAGGTCGCCGTACTGCAGCTCGAGCGGGTAGTCCTCGTAGCCCTCACCGCCCCCCCGGATCCGCGCGACCACTTTCGAGAACGAGCCACCCACCAGCGAACCCTCGAGGGTGAAGGGCTGGCTCAGCGGCGCCTCCGAAGGCGGACTGTGCACGAAGGTGGCGCGTGACTGGGCGAGTGCCGTCGACGCGAGGACCACGAGAAGGAGCGAACGCACGCGGCAGAGATGCTGTGCGGTGCCTCTCTGCAACGCAAGGGTGGAAATTTGCCGGGGTTCCCCCTCCGTGGGACGGTCCCCTCGTCCATGCGCTCGTCGTTGTCGCTGCAGCGATCGCTGTTTGAGCACCAGGCCCGGCAGATCGCGCGGCAGGTGCAGGGCGCGTCGAGTCGGTTCCGCGCCTACCAACGTCGCTACGAGCAAGCCACCCGCCGCTACCGCCGCGCCATCGCCCTCGAAGAGATCGACGCGCGCATCGCCCAGGCCGACGTCGTCTACGTCGGCGATTACCACACGCTGCGCATCGCCCAGCAGGCGTACCTGGCGATGGTGAAGAACGCGCTGAGCTCCGGCCGCCGCGTCGTGCTGGCGCTCGAGTTCGTCGAATCGCGCCACCAGGCGACGCTCGAGGCCTTTCTCGGCGGCCGACTGTCCGAGAAGCGTTTCCTCTCGAAGATCGGCCACCCCTACCGCGGCCCGTTCGACATCTTTCCGGGCTTCGCGCCGATCTTCGACCTCGCGCGGCGCAAACGACTCGAGGTGATCGCCATCGATCGTCGCGCGCCCGGCCCCCGCTCGCTCGAGCTGCGTGACGAGGGCGCCGCGAAGCCCATCGCCCGCGCGCTCAAGGCCGACGATCGCCCGCTGGTGCTGGTGCTGATGGGCCAATTCCACGTGGCGCCGATGCACCTGCCCCGCCAGGTCGACCTGCTGCTCGGCGACCTCGAGCGGCGCTCGCTCGTCGTCTACCAGAACGCCGAGGGCATCTACTGGTCGCTGGCGCGCAAGGGCGACGTCGAGGGCACCCGGGCCGTGGAGATCAGCGACGACGAGCTGTGCCTGGTGAACACCTCCCCGGTCGTCAGCCAGCGCAGTTTCCTCGACTACGTGGAAGCCGAGGCCGGTGACGCGCCGCTCGAGGAAACGGGCATCGCCCTCACCTTCCGCCACCTCGCGCGCGACATCGGCCGCTTCACCGGGCTCAAGGTGGGCCGCGCCGCCGCCGACGTGCTGGTGATGTCGCCCTCGGAGTTCAACGTCATCGAGCGGCTCCAGCGCCGCGCGCGCTTCACCCCGAAGGAGCTCAAGCACCTCGAGCGGCACGTGCTTTCGCTGGAGAGCGCGTGGATTCCCCGGGCGAAGGCCGTGTGGCTCGCCTCGATGTCGCTCAACCACGCCGCGGAGGAGGCGGCCCACTTCGTGCGTCACCTCTGCGTGGGCGACGCGATGGACCGGGAGCGTTCCCGCGCCGACGCGTTCTGGGCCCGCTGTCTCGAGGAGGCGCTGGGCTTCTTCGGCAGCCGGCTGGTCAACCCCAAACGGCGCTGCACCTCGCTCGACGAGTGGACCTGGCAGTTCCAGCACGGGCTGGCCGAGCCGAGGCGGGTGGCGGCCTTCACCCTGGCGATCTCCGCGGCGCTGCGCGACGACGCCGGCGCGGCACAGGACATGGTGCCCCAGGGCCGAGACGAACTCTTCAACGGCGTCAGCCACGCGCTGGGCTACCTGCTGGGCGCCGCGCTCGCCGAGGCCTTTGCCCGGCAGGCCGTTTCGCGGGCCGACGTGCGGGCGCTCTTCCGCGACCCCTTCACGCAGCCGGCCGTCACCTTCGCCTCCCTGACCCGCCAACTCGACGCCTTCGGCCGCCGCGACCGGCCACCCAGCCTTCGAATTTAGCCACCGCGGCTCCGGGCAGAGTGCCCTATGGTCGCGCGGACTTCGCGCAGCCCCCTGCGGAGAACCCGACCTGTGTCTGAAGACGCGCTCCTGACCAGACCCATCGAGGGAGACCCCGCGCTCAAGCAGGAGTTCGGCCCCGTCGGCCGCCTTCTCGCCGAGCAGTACTTCGAGCCCGTGCGTTTCCTGCAGACCGGCACCGACGCCCTCCGGGAACTCTCGGAGAAGGGCTTCGTGGTGCACGTCATGCGCACCACCGCCTGGGTCAACTACCTCTACCTCGACTGGGCGCTCATCCGCCGCGGGCTCCCGGCGATCCGCGCGGTCGTCAACCTCCGGCGCTGGTTCACCAAGCCCTTCACCAGGGCCCGCCTGGCCGGCGACCACACCGAGCGCTTCGACTGGGCCCGCGGCCAGGGCGGCTCCGGCCTCATCTTCATGCGCGAGAGCGGGTTCAACACCGCCCGCGGCGTCGAGAGCCGCGAAGACCCCTTCCCCGCCCTCGTGGAGCTCGCTCGCAAGAGCGATCGTCCCATCTACCTCGTGCCCGAGCTGCTGGTCTGGGAGAAGTGGCAGCAGAAGGTGAAGCCCAGCATCTTCGACCGCGTCTTCGGGTCTCCCGAGGCCCCCGGCTTCGCCCACACGCTGGCGACCTTTCTGCGTAACTACAAGCGCTCGCAGCTTCGGGTCGGCACGCCGATCGATCTCCGCGAGGTGCTGGCCGCCGAAGGCGATGCCCCGACGGCGGTGATCGCCCGCAAGGTCCGCAGCACGCTGCACAACTACCTCGCCCGCGAGACGCGCGCGGTGTTCGGCCCTCCGCGCAAGGAGGTCGCCCGCATCATCGACGAGGCGATGCGCGACAAGACCTTCCAGCACGCGCTCAAGGAGATCTCCGTCGAGAAGAAGCGCCCGGTCGAGGCGCTCACCCGCGACGCGCGAAAGAACTTCGACGCCATCGCCGCCAAGTTCAGCCCCTCGGTGGTCGGCGGCGCGGCCACCATTCTCGACTGGGTGTTCAACCGCATCTACGACGGCATCGAGGTCGACGAAGCGGGTCTCGATCGCGCGATGAAGGCGGCTGTCGACGCGCCGCTGGTGCTGACGCCCAGCCACAAGAGCCACCTCGACTACCTGATCATGAGCTACGTGCTCTGGTCCCGCGGCTACACCGCGCCCCTCGTGGCCGCCGGCGCGAACCTCTCGTTCTTCCCGTTGGGCCCCTTCCTCCGGCGCGCCGGCGCCTTCTTCCTGCGGCGCAGCTTCAAGGGCGACCCGCTCTACACCGCGGTCTTCAAGGCCTACCTGAAGAAGCTGGTGCACGACGGCATCCACCACGAGTTCTTCCCCGAGGGCGGGCGCTCCCGCACCGGCAAGCTGCTCCAGCCCAAGCTGGGGCTCTTCACCTGGCTGGTCGACGCGGTGATGGAAGGCGCGCGCAACGACCTGCTCTTCGTGCCCATCGCCATCGACTACGAGAAGGTGGTCGAGGGCGCGAGCTACAAGCAGGAACTCCAGGGTGGCGAGAAGAAGCCCGAAGATCTCAAGGCGCTGCTCTCGGCGCCCGCGGTGCTCACCCAGAACTACGGCCGCATTCACCTCACCTTCGACGAGCCGGTCTCGCTGGCGAAGCTGATGGCAGACCGCGGCATCAAGCGAGAGACCGCGACCGAGGAGCAGAAGAAGGCCCTCGTGCGCGCCCTCGGGCACCGGGTGATGTACGGCATCAGCCGCGTGTCCACGGTGACGCCGCACGCGCTCCTCGCGGCGTCGCTGCTCGCCCATCGCCGCCGCGGCATCTCGGTGCGCGAGCTGACCGATCGCATCGTCTTCCTGCGCGGCCTGGCGGTCGATCTCGGCGCGCCCCTCTCGCGGCTGCTCAAGGACTCGCCTTCGTCCCCCGTGGTGATGGGCCCGATGATGGACGCGATGCGCATGTTCGCCAGCGAGGGCATGGTGCGCAGCATCGAGGCCCGCGGCGAACCCATCTTCCAGGTCGAAGACGATCGCCGGCCCGAGCTGAGCTTCTACAAGAACACCATCCTCAACCTCATCGCCGGCCGCACCATCGTCTGCGCCGCCGTGCTGGCCGCC
>JBBRUE010000705.1:0-4236 GCA_038248085.1 Myxococcales bacterium
GGGGTCGGCGGCCGCGGGCCCGGCGAGACCAAGCTCGAGATCGACCGCCGCCGCGCGCGCGATCGCATCACCTTCCTCGAGCGGAAGATCGACGAGCTCTCCAGTGCCCGGAAGACCCGGCGCCGCCAGCGCTCGCGCAAGGAGCTGCCGGTCATCTCCATCGTCGGCTACACCAACGCAGGCAAGTCGACGCTGCTCAACGCGCTGACGAAGTCGGAGGTGATGGTCGAAGACAAGCTCTTCGCCACGCTCGACCCCACCTCGCGGCGGCTCCGCTTTCCCCGCGAGCACGAGGTGATCATCACCGACACCGTGGGCTTCATTCGCGACCTCCCGAAGGACCTGGTCGCCGCCTTCCGCGCCACCCTCGAGGAGCTGGAGGACGCCTCGCTGTTGCTGCACGTGGTCGACGCGGCCGACCCGGCGCGCGACGCGCAGATCGAGGCGGTGGAGAAGATCCTCGAGTCGCTCGAGCTGATCGACACCCCGCGCCTGCTGGTGTGGAACAAGATCGATCGCCTGCCGAAGCTCATGGAGCGCGCGCTGGTGAGCCAGCGGGGCGGGGTGGCCGTCAGCGCGCTCCAGCATCGCGGCTTCGAGGAACTGCTCATCCAGGCCGAAGACACGCTCTTCAACGAGGGCTCGAGCGCCGACGCGGCGGCCCTCGCCCAGGTCACCGCCGACGTCCACCAGGCGCAGAAGTAGGCGCGCGGCTCAGACCAGCAGGCCCAGCACGCTCTCGAGCCACTGCTGCATCTCGAGGCGCGAGGGCAGCAGGTTCTGATCGAGCGCGTAGGCGAACAGCGGCCCGGCGAACTCCCCCGCGGTGCGGAAGCGGTTCTTCAGGTCGGGCGCCAGCGCCTTCATCACCACCGCCGCCAGCGGCTTGTCGACGTAGTCGGGAATGCTCAGCTTCGGCGCGCGGATCGACGCCATGATCTGCTGCTCGGTGGCGCCCTCTTTCTGAAACGGGTGGTAGCCCACCACCACCTCGTGGAGCATCACCCCCACCGCCCACAGGTCGGACGCCGGCGAGAGGTATTCCCCGCGGGTCTGCTCGGGCGAGAGGTACGAGAGCTTGCCCGCGGTCACCCCGCTGCCGGGCCCGATGTCCACGTGGCTGCTCGAGGCGACGCCGAAGTCGCCCAGCTTCACCTCGCCCTCGCCCGAGAAGAAGACGTTCGAGGGGTTCACGTCGGAATGAATGAGGCTGAGCGGCGCGCCGGTCTTGGTCGTCGCGCGGTGGAAGTAGGCCAGCGCCTTGAGCACCTCGAGCATGACGTGCACGCCCATGCCCATCGGGAAGCCCTTCATCGCCCGCCGGTGCGACGCCATGACCTCCTGGAGGTCGCCGCCGATGAGGAACTCCATCGCGATGAACGGGCGGCCGAAGGCGGTGCCGTGCTCCATCATGCGCACCAGGTTGGGGTGCGAGAGCAGCCCCATCAGGTCGGCCTCGTCGGCGAACTTCTCTTCGCTCACGCCCTGGCGCATCAGCTTGAGCGCGACGTTGACCTGGTCTCCCCGCTCGTCGATCGCCTCCGCGAGAAACACCTCGGCCTGGCCACCCTGCCCGAGGCGCGACCGCACGGTGTACTTCCCGAAGCGCCGGCTCGGCACCTCGATGGATCGGGTGGGCTGCATCGTGGAGAGTCGAAACCATAGCCCCCGGGTCCCGGGCCCGCGACGCCAAATGGGGCCGAAAGAGCCCCAAACCGGCTAGATTCTGCGCGTGACGTGCTCGTCGTGCGGCAACTCCATCCCCGAAGGCGCGCAGGCGTGCGCCGCGTGCGGGGTGCCGGTGCTCCCGTCGGCGCCCTCGACGAGCGTCTCCCAGCGAAGCCTGCAGCCCATCGGCTTCCGCGAAGAGAAGACCATCCTCCCGGTGCGCATCCACGACGTCCTCGTGGGCCGCTACCGGCTGGAAGACAAGAGCGGCGAGGGGGGCATGGGCGCGGTCTTCATCGCCCACGACTCGGAGCTCGACCGCAAGGTGGCCGTCAAGCTGCTCGCCGCCTCGCTGGTCAATGACGCCGAGGTGCTCGAACGCTTCGAGCGCGAGGCCCGCCTCACCGCCAAGCTCGATCACCCCAACATCGTGCCGATCTACGACGTCGGCCGGCACGAGGGCCGCCCGTTCATCGTGATGAAGCTGCTCCAGGGCGACTCGCTGGTCGGCCGGCTGCGCGCCAAGGGCGGCTTCACCGCCGAAGAGACGCTCAAGCTGATGCGGCAGCTCGCCCTGGGCCTCGACTACATCCACGGGCAGGGCTTCATTCACCGCGACATCAAGGCGGGGAACATCTTCGTCTCGCCCGAGGGCCTGGCGACGATCCTCGACTTCGGCATCTTGCGGCAGATGAGCGCCACCACCGGCATCACCCGCACCGGCATGGTGATGGGCACGCCGCACTACATGGCGCCCGAGCAGGCGCTCGGCCTCAAAGACGTCGACCACCGGGTCGATCTCTACGCGCTGGGCGTGGTGCTCTTCGAGTGCCTCACCGGCACGCTGCCCTTCGAGGCCGACTCCGAGCTGCGGCTCATCCAGCTCCAGGCCCACGCGCCGCCGCCGGAGATCCTCGAGCGCGCCCCGTGGATCCCCCGGGCCGTCGCTGACGTGGTGAAGCGGGCGCTGGCGAAGAAGCCCGACGACCGCTTCAACTCGGCCGCCGAGCTGCTGGCCGCGCTCGAAGCCGCGTACCTCGAGGCGAAATCGTCGAAGTCCTCGCTCCCGGTGGTGGCTGGCCCGCCGCCCGCCGTCTCTCCGCACACCGCGCCGAGCCTGCGCAAGCTGCACTCACGCCCCTCGCAGAGCGCGCTCCCCGTCGTCACCGGCGTGCCCGACCCCAGCACCCACGAACTGTCCCAGGCGGTGCACGCCAGCCGGCGGCCGTGGCTCGCGGTGAGCCTGCTGGGGCTGGTGGTGGTGGGCGCGGGCGTGTGGTTCGCGCTCCAGCCCTCGGTCAAGCCGGTGGTACCGGTCGAGCCACCTCCGCTCGTCGTCGCCGCGCCCGATGCCGCCGTCGAGGAGGCGCCTGACGCGGCGATCGAGCTCGCGGTCGTCCCCGACGCCGGGAGCCCCGTCGCGATCGCCGCGGTCGAAGACGCGGGCGTGGACGATGACCCCGACGAGCCCGACGCGGGCGCGGCGCTGGTGAAGAAGGTCCTTGTCCCCGCGGGCAAGAAGAAGGGGAAGATGAACGTCATCACCACCCACGCCGGCGAGCCGTACTGGGCGCAGGTGTCGATCGACGGCGTGCCTCGCGGCCGCACCCCGCTGATGCTCGATCTCCCCGTCGGCCGCTACCTGGTGCGCATCGAGCGCTCGGGTTTCAAGCCGCAGCAGCGCGACGTGCGCGTGGCCTCGGGCAAGGCGGTGGTGGTGAAGCTCGAGCTGGTGCCCTGAGGTTTTCCTTGAGGGCCGGGGTCGGGTGTGGTGCGACCCTGCATTCCGATGCTGTCTGCCGCCGTTCCGCTCATTGCGTTGTTGTTGGCTGGCCCCGTGAGCCCGAAGGTGGGGCGCGCCGAGGGCCCGAAGCTGGAACAGGGCCAGAAGCTCTTCGCCCAGGGTGACGTCGACGGCGCGCTGAAGATGCTCGACGCCGCGGCCCTCGAGGGCAGCGACGCCGCGACGCTCGAGAAGGTGCAGCTGCTGCGCGCCCAGTGCCTCGCCGCCCGGCAGGACTTCGCCCGCGCCGAGGAGGCCTTCGCGCTCGCGCTGGAAGCCAACCCCGATGCGACGCTCGACCCCTCGAAGGTCGACCCGACCGTGGTGAAGCTGCTCGAGGCGGTGCGCGCACGGCTGACGGGCTCGCTGGTGGTCAACTCCACCCCCCCGGGCGCGACGCTGCTGCTCGACGGCAAGCCGGGCGGGGTGACGCCGCAGACGCTCGCGGTGCCCGCCGGCAAGCACAAGCTCGAGGCGCGCTGGGGCGAGGGTCCCTTCCAGGCGCTCGAGCTCCAGGTGCGCCCCCGCAAGGAAGTCCGCATCGAGTGGGTGCAGGGCGCCGCGGGTCCTTCCACCGGCGGGGCCGAGCTGCTCACGCCCCGGCCCCTGCGGCCGTTCGGCGATCTCCGCGGCATGTTCGAGCCCTCGACCTCGGGCGCCATCACCGGCGGCCTCGAGCTCGGCGGCGGCTTCGAGTTCAGCTACTTCCGCCTCGGTCTCTTCGCCCGGCTCTACCCGATGTTCGGCATCACCCCGCGCTTCCAGTTCGCGTTGCCGGTGATGGA
>JBBRUE010000706.1:0-4228 GCA_038248085.1 Myxococcales bacterium
GGGCGCGGTGCGCACGCTGCAGCCGACCACCGACGCGCCCAAGGTGCAGGTGACGCTGTCCCTCGCCCGCTGCGCGCGCCCGGAGGCGCCGACGCTGTTCGTGCTGCCCGACGGCCAGCGCGCCGTGGAGGCCCTGGTGCGCTCGACGCCCGAGGCCCAGCTGGAGAACGTGCTCTTCGTGGTGGCCGGCGACCTGGTGGTGCTGCGGGCCCGGCCGGGGCGCGAGGCCAACAGCGGCGCGTTGCCCGGTGAGCCCTACGCGCGCGTGCTCGACATGCCGAACCTCTTCGCGCCCGCGTCGCTCACCGTCGAGCCGCCGCTGCGCCGCGATCGCCTGCGCACCTGGCTGGCCCCCGACCCCGATCTCATCACCTGGCTCGAGCCCACCGCCGGCGGGTTCGGCCGGCGCTCGGTGCTCGAGGTGGCTTTCCGCCCGCTCACCGAGTGGGTCGACTACGTCATCGACGGCGCCGCCGAGACCCTCGCGACGTGGACCCGCTCGGCGACCTTCGACTTCGAGCCCTTCGTGGCCCTCGAAGACGCGGTCGCCGGTCCGGCCGCGGAGCCCCGCGAAGAGGCCGACGAGCAGCGCGCGCGCCCCCGCACCCGTCGCGCCGAGCCCCGCCCGCAGACCCAGCGCGAGCCGGTGCCCGACGCCAACCGCCCGTCGACCCCGGCGGCGCTGATCGAACTGCCCAGCAGCCCGTCCGAAGCGGAGGAGGCCGTCGCCCGCGAGGAGACCGCCTTCCTCGAGCTCGAGGCGCCCCCCGATTCGCAGGCGCGCCGCACCGCCTGGGTCCGCCTGGCCGAGATGTATTCGCGGGTGCAGCGCCCGCGGGACGCTGGCATGGCCTGGGCCCACGCGCTGTGGGAGTCGGGGCCGGAGGACGCGCTGCGCATCGCCCGCCGCTGGGCCGACACCTCGGGCGTGCGCCTGGAGGGGTTGCTCGCGCAGGCCACGCCCAACGTCGAACAGACGCGCGGCGCCGTGGCCCACCTCGTCGCCGCGGCGCTGGAGAACAACCCGAGCGTCGCCGCGCGGGTCACTGACTGGGTCACCTTCCTCGATCGTTTCAGCGAAGACCTCGACGTGCGCAGCTACTGGCTGGGCCGCTACGCGGTCTCGCGGCTGGCAGGCGGCGACCCGCTGGGCCTGGCCCGGGCGCGCGATCGGGTGCTGGCCCGCGTCCAGAGCGGGCTCTCGCTCGACCGCGACGTGCCGCGGCTGCTGCGGGTGATGGGGCAGGCCAACGCCGCGGGTGCCGGCACCGGCCGCGCGATGCGGGTCAGCGCGCAGCTCGAGGCGCTGCTCAAGGCCTTCGAAGAGACGCCGCGCAAGCGCTCGGCCGTCGAGGCGCCGCCGCAGTTCACCCACGCCTACGTCTCGCTCGAGTTCGCGTGGGGCTTCGCGCGCCTCGCCAACGCCGACCGCGCGCGGCAACTGCAGGAGCGCGCGTTGGCGCCGCTCGACCGCAAGGACCCGGTCCACCACTACCTCACCCGGGCCTACGGCGCGCGCATCGGCCAGGCGCTGGAAGGCATCGCGCCGTCGACCCCGCTGGCGCCGGAGATCAACGCGCTGCTGACCGGCCTCGACTCGCTCGATCGCTACAAGGTCGATCGCCTGCGCCAGTTCAGCCAGGTGCTCGAGCCGCAGGAACGCCTCGAGGCGATCAGCGCGTTCTGGCGCAACGCCCGCGATTCCCGCGGCGAGGAGCTGGCCGCGCTGCGCTCGTTGCGCGAACCCGCGGAGCTCCTCAAGGCCATCCAGTCGCGCATGGGCGCGGCCACCGACCCGCAGCTCGCGGTGGACGAGCGGGTGCGGTTGATCGACGGGCTGCTCGACTACCTCCCGCAGTTGCCGGAATCGCAGGCGCTGCCGCTGCTCCAGCGTTTCTTGTCGATGGGCGACAGCTTCGCGGCGAAGCACCGCGCGGTGGTGCTGGAAGACGCGCTGAAGATCGCCGGCCACTTCGGCCGCACCGCGCTGGTGAAGCAGCTGGTCTCGCAGCTGGGCAACGCGATCAAAGAGGTGGGCAGCGAAGGGGTGGGGGAGATCGGCGGCCTGCTGGTGTCGGGCGTGCGCTCGCTGCGCCGGGTGGGCCTGCGCGAAGAGGCCGGCGAGCTGCTGGCGCGCGCCACCACCGTGCTCAAGGGCGAAGACGTGCCCACCCTCCAGGCGCGGCTCGGGCTCGCGTCGGGCTTCATGTACCTCGGAGCCTTCGCCCAGGCGCAGCCGATCATCGACGAGGCGACCGCCCGGCTGGGCCGCGAGTCGGGGCTGGTGATCGCCGAGCGCATGAAGCTCAGCCGCGCGACCTCGCAGGCGCTGTCGCACGCCTCGACCGAGCTGGCGCTGCCTGGCCTGATGCGCCTGAGCCAGCAGCTGCCGTGGATCACCGACAGCTTCAACACCAACGGCGGCGCCGGGCCCGACGGCAAGCAGCGGTACCACTTCTGCCTGTCGATGGTGGACTTCGCCGACTCCCTCGTGCTCGGCCACGTGGGCGATGACCTGACCTTGAATGAGACGACGCGGCGCTTCCTCGACGAGGACGAATACCTCGTGCGACGGCGGGTGCACCGCGACGTCGGAGGAGAATCATGACGCAAGCCGCACGCAGCAAAGACGCGCTCGACTCGGTGGCGGAGCTCTCGCTCGAGAAGCTGCAGGGCGAGGCCCAGGGCCTCCGCGAGAGGCTCAACCGCTTTCGCCTCGCGCTGGGCCGGCACTTCGTCGACAAGCAGCCGCTGATCGACCTGATGCTGGTGGCCGCCGTCGCGCAGGAACCGCTGCTGTTGGTGGGGCCGCCGGGCACCGCCAAGAGCGACCTGGTGATCAAGTTCAAGGATGCCCTGGGCATCGAGGGCGCGGACTACTTCGAGTACCTGCTCACCCGCTTCACCGAGCCGTCCGAGGTGCTGGGGCCGATCGACATCAACGAGCTGCGCTCGGGCCGCTACATCCGCCGCGAGCGGGGCAAGCTGCCGACCGCCCGGCTGGTGTTCCTCGACGAGATCTTCAAGGCGAGCTCGGCGATCTTGAACGCGCTGCTCACGGTGATCAACGAGCGCAAGTTCTACCAGGACGGGGTGCCGGTGCCGGTGCGCCTGAAGATCCTCTTCGCGGCGACCAACGAGATCCCCGAGCACAGCGAGCTGGGCGCGCTCAAAGACCGCTTCGTGCTCAAGGCGGCCTGCCGCTCGGTACAGGAGACCCACTTCATCGAGCTGCTCGACGCGGGCCTCGACTCGCAGACCAACAAGGACTTGAACCAGAAGCCGTGGGTCGAGGGCCACGCCGGCCTCGAGGAGCTGCTCAAGGCCCACCGCTACCTGACGCTGCTCATGGCCCGCAAGGAACCCCGCGACCGCGAGCTCTTCTTCCGCGACGAGGTGATGCGGGAGTTCCGCCGCGTCATCCGCACCCTGGTGCGCGAAGACGAGGTCTTCGTGTCGGACCGCAAGTTGATCAAGCTGTACCGCCTGCTCCGCACCCGCGCGTGGATCGTCCACGGTGGCGCGGTCGAGCGTGAAGATCTCCAGCTGCTCGCCTACCTCGGCGAGACGCGCGAGGAGATCGACCTGCTCGAAGAGAAGGTGCCGCGGTTGCTGGGCATCAGCTGAGCGAAGCCCGCACCGCGGTCACCGAGACGGAAGCTCAGGGCACGACGTAGACCACGCCGCTCATGCCGCTGAGCGCGTGGGCGGTGCAGTAGTACGGGTACGTTCCGGCCGCCGACATGGTGACGACCTTCGTCGCGCCGGTGTTGGTGACGGGCACGAAGGGACCGCTGGTGGCCGGCGTCGCGGCTCCGGCGGCGACGATGCCGCCCAGCAGCGGGTGGCTGGCGAAGCTCCCGTTGAAGGTGACGTTCGCCCCGGTCGTTACCTTGAGGCACCTGGGCGCATAGGTGAAGTTGCCGTTGGCGAAGGTCACCGTCGCGGGCGCGCCTCCGGTGAGGTCGGTCGCGGTGGACCGGTCGCACCCGTTGAGCAGCGAGCACACGCCGCCGGCGCACGTCCCGCTGGTGCAGTCGCCGTCGCCCGCGCACGCCTTGCCGATCGCGCAGCCGGTCGCGCAGGTGCCGCCGCAGTCGACGTCGGTCTCGGTGCCGTTGCGGACCAGGTCGCTGCAGGTCGGCGCCTGGCACACGCTGCCGGTGCAGACGGTGCTGAGGCAGTCGGTGCCGACAGAGCACACCTTGCCAGTCGCGCACTTGCCGCA
>JBBRUE010000707.1:0-4226 GCA_038248085.1 Myxococcales bacterium
CCCCGTGAGGCTGCGGACAGTACCGCACATGCGGGTGCGAATCCGCCAGGCTTAATACCAGGTGACCGGTGTCGTCGGTCGATCCGTCGTCCACGACCACAATTTCAAACGGGGTGCCGGCGTCAGCCTGCGCCAGGAGTGACGTCAATTCCGTGCGGCACTCGGCAGCCTTCGCGAAGGCGCCCAGGCGACTGCTGCGGTACCACGTGAAGTCGCCGCACCAGGCGAGGCCCACCAGCAGCAAGAAGCTGATCACCACCTTCAGCCGGCGCACGAGCGGGTGACTGTAGACGCGCGGCGGCGCGCACCCGTCCGGCTTGAGGCGCTCGGTCAACTATTTCAGCTCGGGCCCTTGACCGCGTTTCGAGGGCGGACGTACAAGTCGCCCTCGATTGGGCGCTTGGTTAAGTCGTTCGCCCAACACACACCGCAGGCGGAGGACCGTCCCATGGGGTTCGTGAAGAGCGCCGAAGAGCTCGCCAATTACTTCGAACTGCGCGTCCGGAAGTTTCCCGAGGTCAAGATGATGGGGGTGATGTTCGGCCTCGACGCCGGGCTCTCGCGCCACCTGCTGCCGGCGCCGCTCGAGCTGCCGGAGAACCCCGGCGGGCTGATCTTCATCGCCGAGTATGGGGAGACGAACCTCGGGCCGGGCTACCGCGAAGCCGCGGTGTTCCTGCGCTGCACGTACGGCGGCGTGGAGGGCAACTACTGCCTGGCGATGCCCATCGACAGCGAGGCGAGCCGGCTCCACAACGGCCGCGACATCTACGGCTTCCCGAAGAAGGCGGCGCACATCGGGTGCACCTGGGGGGCGGAGCGCGTCAGCGGCTGGGTGGAGCGCGACGGCGTCCGCTTCGTCGAGGTGTCGGTCGAGCGCTCGGCCTCGCTGCCCGAGCTGCCGCCGTCGGGCCCCACGTTCCTCTTCAAGGCGATGCCGCGCGCCGACCTGCAGCCGGGCTTCGACGGCCCGGTGCTGCTGGTCAGCCAGCAGACGGAGGTCGAGCCGAAGCACATCGACATCGGAGCGCCGAGCATCACGTTCCGCGCGTCGAGCCTCGACCCGTGGAAGGAGCTCGAGGCGCTGGAGCCGATGATGGGCTTCGTGCTCGAGAGCAGCAACCGCATGCTGCCTGGCAAGGTGCTCGCCGAGGTCGACGGCGCGGCCTACCTCCCCCACTACTTTCGCATGACCGATTTCCCCACCCGGAAGGAGCACTGACATGGCCAGCTTCGCGATGAGCGACACCCAGGAGCACCTGGTCCAGACGGCGCGCGAGTTCGGGCGCCAGGTCCTCGAGCCGGCGGAGGTCGCGCTCGACAAGATCGAGGTCCCCGACCAGGCCTTCGCCCACCCGCTCTTCAAGAAGACGATGGCGGCGGCCTACGAGCTCGGCTTTCACAAGATGACGCTCAGCCAGCAGTTCGGTGGCCTGGGGCTCGACCAGTCCACCGCGGGCCCGGTGTGGGAAGAGCTGGCCCGCTACGGCGCCGGCTTCGCCGCGGGGCTGATGGCGAGCTCGGTGGTGCCGGGGCTGATCTCCTTCCTCGCGCCGGACAACAAGCGCCTCATCGAGCGCTACGTGGTGCCGTTCTGCGAAGACACCAGCGGCACCTTCGTGACCGCGTGGGGCAGCAGCGAGCCGAACGTCGGCTCGGACGGCAAGGAGTACGACGACCTGAGGGTGCACCACCGCACCACCGCCGCGCCGCGCGACGGCTCGTTCGTACTCGACGGCACGAAGTCGGGCTTCGTGTCGAACGGCGGCATCGCGAAGGTCTACGTGGTGTTCGCCTGCACCGACAAGCGCAAGGGGCTGCGGGGCTCGGGCATGTTCGTGGTGCCCGCCGACGCGCCGGGCGTGACGCACGGGCTGGTCGAGAACCGCATCGGGTTGCGCGCGCTGAACCAGGCGTCGATCTCGCTCGACGCGGTCTCGGTGCCCGAGGACCACCTGATCTTCCCCCCGGGGGACGGGTACCCCATCCTCCACCACGCGATCATGACGGTGGGCAACCTCGGCACCGGCTACCTCGCGCTGGGCGTCATGCGCGCGGCCTACGAGGAGGCGCTGCACTACGCGAAGGAGCGGGTGCAGGGCGGCAAGCCGATCATCGAGCACCAGCTCGTCGCCAAGAAGTTGTTCGACGCGCACATGGCCATCGAGTCGTCGCGGGCCCTGCTGTGGAAGGGGAGCTGGCACACCAGCACGAACTTCCCGGGCGACCTGAAGACCAGCGTCACGGCGAAGATCCTCGCGACCCGCAACGCGGTCGAGCACACCACCGCGCTGCTGCAGGTGCTCGGGGGCTACGGCATCACGCGCGACTACAAGCTCGAGAAGTACCTGCGCGACTCGATGCTGCTGCCGATCATGGACGGCACCAACGACACGCTGATGCTGCAGGTGATGCCGCTGCTGTAGTGAGGCGGATCAGTCGTCGGACAGCACGTCGGTGAGGTCGATGAGGGCGCCGTCGCTCCCGACGTGCGTCTCGAGGAACTTCGGCAGGTTCGGCTGCGGCTGGATTTGCGGAACGCAGGCGCCACACACCAGGCCCAGCGAGGTGCCATGGCCCTGGTCGAACGCGGTGCGGGTCGCGCACTTCGCGCACACGAAGCCGACCGCGGCGACTGGAGGCGGTTCGTCCGCAACGGAGAGCCCCGCATAGCGTTTCGATGCTTCGGGCAGCAGGGCCGCCTCGAGTTCCTTGATCCGCAGATCACCGACATCGGCCCAGTCGAGCCACACCCCGCGGCAGGTGCTGCAGGTCTCGACGGGAATGACGCCGGGCAACAGCACCGGCTTGAGCGACAGCGTGCACGCGGGGCAGCGGCGATTGGTGTCGGCCGAGAGCGTCTCCAGTACGGGCTCGCCCCCGAGGAGTCGCTCGAGCTGGTTCAGCGCGACCCACGCGCCGCCGCACGAGCAGCCCTCGAGTTGCACCGCGCGCCCCGACACGGAGAGCGCGACGTCGCGCATCGGCACCTCGCAGTCGGGGCAGCGGTGGGTCATCGCGAACGCCAGTGTACGCCTGGCTGGTGTCGTCCGGGCCCTTCGTCACCTCGAGGAACCGTACTCAGGCGACGAGCGACGCGGCGGTGGCGTGATCGAGGATCGCGCCGGGCTCGAGGATCGGCACCACCGCCCCGTCCCGCTTCCGCCCCAGCGCGCGCACGCTGAGGTCCCGACCCCTGGCGTGCGCCGGCGCCGGCTCGACCGACAGTCGTTCGACGGAGTGCGCACGGTCGACGATGGCCCCGATGCGACGGCCCTCGGCTTCGAGGACGACGGTCACTTCGCGCCGCTGCTCGCGGAACGAACTCTGCACCCGCGCAAAGAGACCGACCATCTCTTCGAGCAGGCGGGCGCCAGCCCCCTTGACCAGCGCCGTCGCCGCATCGTGCTCGCCGCGAACCTGGAGTTCCTTGACCTGGGCGGCGAGCCCGTGAATGCGTTGGTGCGGGGTCTCGAACCGCCTCAGCACGACCGCCGTCCACGGGTCCTCCGCGCGGTACGTGTCGTACCAGCGCCCGAACGCGCACAGGTGCGGATCAGTGACGAGGGTGAACGCCGTGCGCTCGGCGATCGACGCCAGCAACGCCTGGAGCCAGCGGCGATGGTCCTGTTCCCGCTCACGCATCAGCGCACAGAAGGCTTCGACTTCCGTCACCGCCGAGACCATGCCGAGCCTCGCCCGCAGGTCGACCAACGGCACGACGCGATCGCGGAAGGGGGCCACCCCACGAACGAACGTGGGCTGGCCGGCCACCCGCGAGAACTCTGGCAGCGCGAGCGCCTCAACTACGTTGCCGGCGGGCAAGGCGTACAATTGCCGATCGAGCTGGACCGTTACGAACAACGAGACTGTGTCGGCGACTTTGTCCATTCGTCCCCCAAGGCTGTCCTTGAATGCGTAGTGGGGCCCCCCACGGGGGTGCATTTCTTTCGCAATTCGTAGGGATTTTTCCCGACACCCACAGCCGCGGCCTGGGGCGAGGGTGACGAAGAGCAGCCCTGGGCCGTGACGTGGTGGGGCTGCAACTCGAGACGCTCGCGCCGGGCAGTTCGTCAACCTCACGCGCCAGGAGCCGGAGAGAGGCGCTAGAGAGAGCCTCGATGAACGCCCCGAAGAAGCAGGGCCGCGCGCGCGGCGAGCCGGTGGTGGTGATGGAGAACGCCGGGCGCTCGTTCGGCAGCCGCGCGGTGCTCGAGGGGCTCACC
>JBBRUE010000708.1:0-4218 GCA_038248085.1 Myxococcales bacterium
CTGGTGCCGGCCGACTGGCTCCCCGAGGGGGTGAGCGACTTCGCGCTGAGCAGCGGCGACCAGGTGGCCTCGGCGCGGGTGCTGCCGCACCGGCCGCTGGTGCTCATCGACGCCACCTTCCCGCCCGAGCAACTGGGCGACGTGGAGATCTTCGTGCGCGACCACGACTGCGCCGTGGTGCGGTTGCGGGCCGACGAGACGGTGGCGTCGCTGCGCGCGCGCTTCGACCGCGCGACGCCCTGGGGCGGTCCGCTCGCGGTGCTCGACGCGAGCGCGTGGCTCGACGACGCGGGGGGCTCCGACGTGCCGCAGGCGGTCGATGCGCTCCGGTTTCTCCGCTGCGCGATGCACCTCGTCGCCGCCGGGGCGCCCGTCGCGGCGCTCATCACCTCCGACGCCCATGCCCTGACGACGGACGCCTTCATCACCTGGAGCGCCTCGTCCCTGCGCAGCCGGAGCCCGTTCGCCACGCTGAGCCGGGCCCCACCCGAGGTCTCGCAGGGCGAGGCCCGGTGGCGCTGGCTGACCGGCGCCTCGTTGACGCCGGGCCACGGCGTCACCCTGGAGGTCGACAACGTCGCTGCCCGCCTTGGCCTGCTCGCGTCGATCGACCGCGCCCGGCACCGGGTGCACTGGCAGAGCTACATCGTGGAAGACGACGCCGTCGCCACCCTGGTCGCGGCGGCGCTGTCCCGTGCGGCGGCGCGCGGCGTCGAGGTCCGGGTGCTGGTCGACGCGCTCTACAGTCGCCACGACGCGTTCGGCACGAAGAACCCGGTGCTCGAGCGGCTCGCCGCCACCCGGGGCGTCGAGGTGCGCGGCGCGGGCCGCCTCGCCGGGATGCCGAGCCTGGTGGACCTCAAGCAGCGCAACCACCGCAAGCTGGTGATCGTCGACGGCGCGACCGCGACGGTGAGCGGCCGCAACCTCGGGGCGATGTACTACCAGGGCTTCGACGAGGCGGCCCTCGGCGCCACGAGCCCGTCGGAGCAGGTGCCGTGGGTCGACGCGAGCCTCGGGCTCGAGGGCCCGCTCGTCGAGGCGACCGACCGCGCCTTCCTCGGCGACTGGGTGCGCGCCGGCGGCCACGCGTTCGACGTGCTGCCTGCGACCGCGCAGGGCCCGGTGGACTGCCGGCTGGTGACCCACGAAGGCATGCTCGACGGCTACACGCTCGACGCGCAGCTCGAGCTGGTGACGAGCGCCCGGGAACGCCTGCTGCTGGTGAACACCTTCCCCCTCGCCCTCGAGGTCCAGCGGGCGGTGCTGCGCGCGCTCCACCGGGGTGTGCGGGTGCAGTTGCTCTTTGGCAGCGTGCGGCCGCGGTGGGGTGACGACCGGCCCTTCGTGGGCGGGGCGTACCGGGGCCTCGCCGACGAGCTGGTGCGCTCGCGCTTCGATCCGCTCCTGAAGGCCGGCGCCGAGGGCTGGGAATACGCGGTTCCCCACCCGACGCTGGGCCAGGTGTTCCCCAACGTGCACGCGAAGCTCTACGTGCGCGACGACTCGCTGGTCGCCTCGGGGAGCGCCAACCTCGACGTCACGTCCGGCTATTGGGAGTGCGAGGCGCTGCTGCTGGTGCACGACGTCGGGTTCGCGCGTCAGACGCTGGCGGTCATCGAGGGACTGCTGGCGACCTCGCGCCGGGTCGACCTCCGCTCTTCCACCTGGGCGGAGCACGAGGGGCGGCGCGACTGGCTGAGCCGCAACTGGCCGAACCTCATGGGCTGACGAGGGCTGTGTGGGATGGACTCACGTGCCTGAAGGGAGGACACCTTTGCCATGCGCGTGCTGCTCCTGCTGACCTTCACGCTGGTCGGATGTCGCTTCCCCGTCACCTTCGTCTGCGAAGACGGCCCTGGTGCAGCCTGCCCCGCGCGCCAGACGTGCCCCGCGGTCCCGTTGGGGGCCGGCGGCTGCGAGGCGCTCCCCGGGCTTTTCGGGGAACCAGCGGTGTCCGTCGACGTGGGCCGGCCCGTCGGCTGCAGCGTGGGGCTGCCGTACGGCAACCCGCACTACTCCGGCATCCAGCAGCACTGCACCTGCACCCAGCTCGACCCGGGCGCCACGCCGCAGTGGCAATGCCCGATTTGAGCGGAATCAAGCCACTCGCTCAGTTGGCGATGGTGACCTTCTTCACGCCCTTCTTCTCCAGCCACTTCCCCGCGCGCTCGCGCAGGTCGCCCTGCAGCACCAGCGAGGCGTCTTCGAGGACGCCGCCGCAGCCCATCGCCGACTTGAGCTCCTTGAGCCACGCCTCGCGGTGCTCCGCGGTCAGCTCGAGGTGCTCGATGACGGTCACTTCCTTGCCCCGTCGGCCGGCGCGCTCGAGGCGCACCACCGCGCGGGCCGGGAGCTTCTTCGCGTCCCGCTCCTGCTTCGTCGGCTTCGGGGGGGCCCCCTGGGGGAGCGCCTCTCGCAGCCCGCCCAGCGCGCCGAACGGGTTGTTGAAGGGCTTCTTCTCGTCACTCACCTGCAGTCACTCCGTGGGCGGTGGCGGCAGCTTCAGGAACCACGGCGCGTCGGCGTTGCCCCGGGAGAGGATCATCCCCAGGAGGAAGGCGGGCGCGGGCGGCGCGTTCTTGCCGTTGAGCAGCACCAGCGGCGTGCCCTCGATGCCGTACTTGCGCGCGTAGGCGATGTCTTCGTTGAGGCGGGCCGCGGTCTCCGGCGCATTGATGCACGAGGCGAGCGCCCCGGTGTCGATGCCATGGCGCCCGGCGATGGCCACCATCATGCCCAGGTCGAGCTGCTGCTGGTTCTGGAACAGCTCGCGGCGCATGAGGAAGAACTTCGGGTTCTTCTCGGTGCAGATCTGCAGCTTCGCCCCGTAGCAGCGCACGCCGTCCTTCGCGGAGCCCTTGATGTCGGGGTTGCACTCGCCGTCGAGCGGGTAGTACCTCGGCTCGAACGACACCGTGCCCGGGGGGGCCATGCGCTCGAGCTCGAGCGAGAGTTCCTCGAACTGCGCGCAGTGGCCGCAGAGAATGTCGGTGAACTCGACGATCTTCACCGCGGCCTCGGGGTTCCCCTTGCGCGCGTGCACCGGGAACATCGACACGTCTTGCGGTTGCGAGTTCTTCCACTGCTCGCGCGCCCACGAGGTCGATAGCTTCTCGCGCTCGGGCAACGAGTCGATCACTGCCCCGAAGTCATCGGGGTTGTTCTGCTGCTCGAGGTGCTTGACCACTGCGGCGTCGTTGCCCTGCGGCGTCTTGGTGCCCGGGTAGAGGAGCCCGAAGTACACCGGCACGCTGAGCACCAGCGCCCAGCCCGCCCCGGGGACCAGCTCGCTCATCGGGGGAATGGGGGGCCCGCCGATCAGCTTGAGCGCGCCGACCGCGAAGCCGAGGGCCAGCGCGTAGGTGCCCAGGCAGGTGAGGCACAGCGCCTTCGCCTGGAAGGCGGCGGTGGCGAAGGTGACGCACGAGAGCACACCGATGATCGCCCAGACCTTGAGGGCGCCCGCGAACGTCGAGCCGTCACCGGTCGCGCGCACGCGCTGCGCGAAGAGGAAGCTCAGCGTGAAGGCGACGATGCCCCACAACACGCCGGTTCCCGCGACGGGAATGCCGAGGTACTCGTGGATGCGGTGGGCGAGCGGCGAGTTCCACACCGTGGCGCAGTTGACGGTCTCGTTGATCGCGCAACCCGGCATCCGGCCGGCGCGCAGCTCGAGCAATTCGATCCACTGGTAGATGGCGAGGCCCACGAGCGCCGCGCTGGTGCCGAGGAGGGTGGCGAGGGCGGCGCCGGACGGGCGGGGCGGAGTGGATGGCTTGGACACGGCTGGCGCTTATATAGCGGTGTCCTCTGAGGTGCGTATGTCTGTGGTCGAAGCGGTGGAGTCGGAATACAGGGCGGCAGTCGAAGGTTGCGCGGCGTGGCTGGCGGGCGATCGCGAGCAGCTGCGGGTGACCGGTCCCGAGGCGGGCAGCTTCCTCCAGGGCATGGTGACCAACGACGTCGAGGGGCTGGCGATCGGCGCGAGCTGCTACGCGGCGATGCTGACGGTGAAGGGCTCGATGGTGGGCGACGTGCGGGTGCTCCGACGCGAGCACGACTGGGTGGTCGACACCGGCCCGGGGCGGGTCGCCACGGTGAAGGACTTCCTCAACAAGTACCTGATCAGCGAAGACGCCGAGCTCGTCGACGCGCCGGAGCTGGCGGTGATCTCGCTCCTCGGGCCCCAGGCGCGTGAGGTCGCGGGGCGCGTTC
>JBBRUE010000709.1:0-4214 GCA_038248085.1 Myxococcales bacterium
CGACGACGATGGTGATCGACGCCGCGCTCAACTCGACGTCGATCCACCTTCCCGCGGATCTCGGTGACCGCCCACACGTGGCGACCCGCTCGTCGTCGGCGAAGACGATGACGGACTCGCGGCTGGCCTGCAGCCACACCTTGGTGCCGATGAGGCGCCATGGCACTGAGTACAGCCGCCGCTCGTATTCGACGTGGCTGTCCTGGTGGACCGTCGACTCCTTCCACAGCACCAGATGGTACGCCCGCGCGGGAAGCGGGCTGAGGGCGACTTGCTCCTCTCGCTCGAAGACCTCCAGCGGGCGCTTTCCGGTGGTGCCGTGCGTTCGCGTTCCCGCCACCTCGCGGACCCAGCGCGCCAACATCGGCCGCAGCGCGTCGACGTCCACCTCTTCCTGCGCTCGGAAGAAGTTCCCCTTCACGTACTTCACGCCGGCCTCGACCTTCCCCTTCTTCTTCGGCTGGTAGATCGGCGCCGGGTCGACCTTGAAGCCGTAGTGCCGCGCCAGCTCTCGGTAGCTCCGGTTGAGCGCCGTGGCGCCCCCGACGCCAAACGCAGCTCGCACCACCGCCGACTTGAGGTTGTCGGGGACGATCACCTCCGGCACGCCGCCGAGATCCTCGAAGGCTTCCAGGTGCAGCTGCAGCCAGGTCGCGACCTTCTGGTCGAAGACCAGGCGCGCCACCATGTGCCGGCTGTGGCCGAGCACCATGACGAAGACGTACGCGTGCCGCATCACGCGCTCGACGGGGTCGAACAGCTTGCCCACGTGCCCGAAGTCCACTTGCGCGACTTCCCCAGGCCGCGTCTCGACAGGGATGGCCACGTCCTCCGCGCGGATGCCCTTCGCCTTCTTCATTCGAGCGCAGACCCGCTTCACGGCAGAGAGCGTCCCCTTGCTCTCGCGGAAGGCCTCGTTCTCGAGCTGCAGTCGGTCGTAGATGCCTCGCGGACCGAGTCCCTTCGCGTGCAGGTCGATGATGATGTCGAACCACGGCTGCAGCGAGGACACCTGCTGTGGCGCGACCTTGCTAGGCAACTGCTCAAGCACCGCGCGCTTGAGCACCTCGAGCTCGGGCACGTCGCCGACGAGGCCCTTGAGCAAGCCCGCGGCCTCCAGCGCCCTCCGGTAGCCTCGCTCCGTGTTCGGGCTCATCTGCAGGAGGCGGGCGACCTCGCGATCGCCCGTGTCCATTCGGTGAAGTCGCACCAACTCCTGCAAGCGATCCATCTCGACCCTCTTCTGCATGTGCTCTCCCTCGCGAAAACCGCGAGGTTGCACATCCAGTAGGTCCAGTCAGGTCGCCGAGCTGGTCCGTGCGCCTCCCGACCGGATCACCTTGGCCGAGCCAGCTGCGATCAGTTTGGCCGAACCAGCTGCGATCACCTTGGCCGAACCACGACGGATCACTTAGGCCGGCCCATCACACTGACCGGCCAGCACGTAGAGCTCCGCTTCGACCCGGTGGGCAAAGACGCGCTGCCCCGCGTCTTCGTCAACAACCGCTTCGTCTGCGACACCGTCCCCCTCGACCTCCTCGCCAACGCCCACCGCATCCGCCGCCGTGACGTCGGCGCGCCCGCTGTCGCGATTGTGCCGTCGGGGCTCGACCCGCTCGCCCTCATTCAAGCCGAACACCAGCAGTACACGCGCCCGCTCTCGGGCGCGCTCTCCCCCGAGGACGCAGATGACGAAGCCGACGACTCGACCGAGGCCTGACTCCTACCGCCAGCGCTTCGGCTTCACCCACCACCCGCTCCCGCGCGACGCCGCGGGCAGCTCCTTCTTCTGCCAGACGAAGAGCCTCAACCAGCTCGAGGACTGCTTTCAGTCCCTCATCGAGGAGCCTGGCCTCGGCGTCCTCACCGCGGAGGCCGGCGTCGGGAAGACGGCGGCCATCCGCAACATCTGCTCGTCGCTGCCGTCGCCCGACTTCCGCGTAATCTACCTCTGCAACACCGCCGCCTCGCCCTTCGACATCTACCGCTCGCTCGCGCTCGAGCTCGGGCTCTCGCCCGCCCACCGCAAGTCGCAGCTCTGGTGGGCGCTCAAGACGGAGCTGGTGCGGCTCCTCGATGAGCAACACACCGTGCCCATCATCGTCCTCGACGAAGCCCAGCACCTGTCCGACGTCTTCCTCGCGGACTTGTCCGGCTTCCTCAACTTCGCCTTCGACACCAGGAGCGCCGCGGCCCTCTGGCTCGTCGGGCTCCCCAGCCTCGCTCAACGTCTGCGCATGCAGGTGCACGCGCCGCTGGCCTCGCGCATCGCCGCGCAGGTGCAGCTCTCGCCGCTCGAGCGCGACGACTTCAAGGCCCTCGTCGAGCACGGCATCAAGGCCGCCGGCTCGCGCGACAAGCTGCTGACGGACTCCGCCGGCGAGCTGCTCTTCCGTGTCTGCCGCGGCATCCCGCGCATCGCGTCGCGGCTGCTCCGCGCCGCGCTCAAGGAGGCCCACTCGCGGAATCAGAACGTCGTCGACGACTCGGCCCTCAAGGCCGCTGTGGAGACGCTCACCCTCGTCGAGGAGGTGAAGCCGTGAGGCAGCTCCGTCTTCGGCTGCCCATCCCGCCGCTCCTCGAGCGCTCGCGAGAGCTGGCCGCGCTGGCCATTCTCGAGGCGGCGCTCACCGCGTCGGAGGCCGCTGTGCCGTCTCGCGCTGATCGCGGCCAGTTAAGGGGCGTCGTCCCGGACTGAGCGCGGGGAATGGCCTTGAATGGAGGGAGCGAACCCCGTGGAGATTGCGGGTCGACGTGTGCGCCGCCGGAGCGAGGCGAAGCCGAGCGCAGGCGACCACCGATGTTCCTTGACGTCTCGGTGAGCGTGTCTCGGCGTGGTGGTGAGAACACCTCGTGAGGGGCAGGAGAGGTGAAAGCGCCGGCGGGGTTTGAGGTACTTCGGGCTTGCGAAAGAACGGAGCCTCATGGACCCAGAATGGGCCGCCCCACCGGCGGCGCAGACATGCCTTGTTTCCAGCGACGCGTCGAGGGGGCGGAAGGGCGGCACCTTCATCGACGAGCGGGTGCTCGAGCTCTCGGTGCACGAGACGATGATGAAGAACCCCGCCTCGTACCGGCCGGCTGAGTGCCGGTGCGGCTGCAGGCGTTTGCATCTGCACGACCGGAAGGAGCGAAAGCCGCGCGGTGCGGGCGGCGTGGTGACGGTCGTCATCTTCCTGTGCGCGGAGTGCTCGGCGAGCTGGCGAGTGTTGCCGGCCTTCCTGGCGAGATGCCTGTGGAGCACCTGGAAAGTCATCGAGGCGACGCTCTTCGAGGACGAGGAATCACGCGAGGTGGCCGTGCCCGCCCGCACCGCCCAGCGATGGCAGGCCCGCATGGCGCAGGCGGCGCTCGCCGCGACGCAGGCCCTGGCCACCTCGGGCGACGCGACGCTGCGCGGGCTCGCCCAAAGCCTGGGTCTCCAGGCGTCGCGGGGCGCGCTGGCGAAGTCGTACGCCGAGGCGACCGAGAGCTCGTCGCTGCTGCTGCCGCTCGCGGCGCTCCTGCACCGACTGAGCCCGGGGCTGCGTCTCATGTAGCGCCCGTGAAACGTCGGCGTCGTCGACGCGGTGGCCGGGCGCAGAGCCCTTCCCACCCCGAATGGCGGCTCGAAGCGCCTACGTCCGCGGGATGGATGAAACCGCCCGCCAGAAGCTCGCGCTCTTCCGCATCGCCGTGCTCGGCCCTCTCGTCGGTGCCCGGCTCGAGCACGGCGAGTTGGTGGAGTTGTGCCGCGAGGCCGCGACGCGCAGCTGGGAGCTGCCCAACGGCGCCGTCATCGACGTGTCTGCCCGCACCATCGAAGAGTGGTTCTACGCCTACCAGCGAGGTGGCTTCGCCGCGTTGCACCCGAAGCGCCGCAGCGATGCGGACAAGCCTCGCGTCATCCCTGAGGAGCTCGGTCAGCTCATCCTCCGCCTCAAGCAGGAGAAGCCGCGGCGCTCGGTGAGGCGCATCATCGCGGTCCTGGAGCGCGCCAGGAAGGTCGAGCGCGGGACGCTGACGAAGTCCACCGTCCACCGCCTGCTGAAGGTGCACGGCGCCTCACGACGGCCGCTACGCGGCCCCGGCGCAGAGCGCCGGAGCTTCATCCACGAATTCGCCGGCGACTTGTTGGTGGGCGACGGGCTCCACCTCCACCGGCCCGTCATCGACCCCTCCACCGGCCGCGAGCGCAAGGCGCTCCTGCTCTCTCAAATCGACTGCGCGACGCG
>JBBRUE010000710.1:0-4207 GCA_038248085.1 Myxococcales bacterium
CGCGTATCCGACTTCTACATGCCGAGGAATCTGCGCGCGCTCGCCATTCTGTGGGCTCGAATCCAGCTCGTGCCCGACGAACGCATTCGCGCCGCGTTGACGTTCGCTTTCACCAATACCGCTTGGCACGGCACTCGGATGCGGCGGTTCAACGCTCGCGGGGGGCAGCGACCCCTCACGGGTACGCTGTACATTCCGCAGTTGTCCTCAGAGGCGAACGTTCTCGAGGTGATGCGGAACAAGATCCGTCAGCTCCGCTCCTACTACGAGGCGCTAGGCACGCAGGAGGCCCCTCTGCCGGGGATTCGGCTTGGGTCGGCAACCAATCTCACTGGGGTTCCGGATGGCAGCATCGACTACGTTTTCACCGATCCACCGTTCGGCTCGAACCTGTTTTATGCAGACTGCAACCTGATCTGGGAGTCTTGGCTGGGCGGTCTGACCCCTCATCAGGAGGAAGCCGTCGTGAATCGTTCGCGCGTGCCATCTCGGGGGGGGAAGACGGTCGCCGACTACCAAGCCCTGATGACGGACTCGATGCGCGAGATCTTCCGGGTCTTGAAACCCGGGGCGTGGGCCACGCTTGTGTTCCACAACACGGACCCAGTTGTCTGGCGTGCAATCCAATCAGCCGCCGAAGGGGCAGGCTTTCAGATCGAGGACGCCGGTGCGCTCGACCGGAAGCAGCAGAGCCACAAGGGCTACAAGGGCAGGGCCGAGGAGGAGGACGTTGCGCACTTTGACGTCATCATGTCGATGCGGAAACGACCGGCGTCAGCCAAGAATCCGCGTCAGTCGCGCGTGGCGACCAGCACGAAGCAGCTCGTGCACCAAGCGTTCAAGGCTCTTCCCGCGGGCTCACGAACAGTCCAGCGCGTACATTCGGAGGTCATCCAGCGCTTGGCTCGTGACGGCGCTGATCTCGGAGCGGTCTCGTTCGACGACGTGCGGGAACACATGCCGGGAGTTAAGGGGCGTCGGTCCGCCTATTAGCTCTTGAACTGGCACGCGCCCTGTGACAGGGTGTGCCGCTATGAGCATGAGCACGCACATCGTCGGCTTCCGTCCTCCCAACGAGAAGTGGAAGCAGATGAAGGCCGTCTATGACGCCTGCGTGAAGGCGGAGATCGACGCGCCGTCCGAGGTCAGGAAGTTCTTCAACGACGAGCCGCCGGACCCGGAAGGCGTGGTGGGGCCGGTGAACTCGAACCACTTCGTCCCGCAGTCGCGCGAGTACTACCGCCACTACCACCAGCTCGCGCTGTACTTGGAGAGCACCAAGTGCTGCGCCGCGTACGATGACGACGCTGGCCGCGTTGGCTTCGAGTTGGACCTCGCGAAGCTGCCGACCGGCATCACCATCCTCCGCTTCTACAACTCGCACTGAGGTCCCATGAGCATCGCATCCAACGGCAACAAGGGCGTCGTCCCCACGCTGACAGGCGGCTCGCCTCGCGGCTGGAGCTTCATCGGTGCGGCCAGCGAGTGCTGGACGCGCTGGGCCTACCGCTACGTCTACGGGCTCTACCCGATGGAGACGCCCGAGTATTTTGACCTCGGCTCCGCGTACCACGCGCTGCAGGAAGGCAAGACGCTCGAAGAGGTGACCGCGCTCTACCCTCGTCAGGTCGAGGAAGCGGTCGAGCTGATCGAGAAGCGCAAGAAGGGGCCGCCGCTCCCGAGGACCGTGCAGAGCATCGAGAAGGAAGTGGCCATCTTCGGCGGGCTCATGACCTCCAAGCCGGACCGCGTGGAGCGCAGCGGCTCGCGGACCATCGTGCGCGACTTCAAGTCGGCCGGGTTCTTCAGCAAGAACGATGACGCCGCGTGGAACACCGACGGAGGCATCCTCGGTGAGTGCATCGCCGGGCGGACGGACACCGCGCTGGTGGACATCGTCAGCAAGAGCGCCACGACGGCGCCCTTCGTGAAGATCGTGACGGTGAAGCTCAACTCCCAGAAGCAGAAGGTGCTGGAGCGCACGGTGAAGGACTTCTGGTTCACCGCTGAAGAGAAGGTCACCGAGCTGGAGAGCAGAGCCTCGGCCACGCGCGATGACGTCCTCGAAACCTTCGGACAGAATTTGAAGGGCTGCGTGGGCAAGTACAGCGTCTGCCCGTACTACTCGCGCTGCTGGGACCGCAGCTCGATGGCCGGGATGATGTTCCGACAGGCGACCAAGCCGCCTCGGAACTGGGCCGACTACAAGCCCAAGATTTCTTGGCGGGCGATGCTGGACAACGTCTACGACTCGACGAAGGGACTGGTGTGACGATGAGCAACGAATGCGACGAGCACCGGGGAGTGGTGATGCCGGGCTGTGGACAGTGCGCGCAGGAGGAGGTCGAGAACCTCGGCAAGCTGGTCCACGCGTCCTACGCCGCGCTGGCGGTGCTGGGCGAGGAGACGAAGGGGAAGTAGAACCCGGGCATGCACCACATGCTCAAGAAGTTCGCCTTGCAGTTGCAGGGCAAGATGATGAAGGGCTCTTCGACGGACCTCGCCTGCACAAGGCCCTTCAAGGACGGGGAGTTCGCGTACAGCAACGCGAGCGCATTCTCGACGCCGAAAGAAGCGCTGGAGTTCCAGCGCAGCAGCATGAGGTTGCATCCGGTGGACTGTCCCGAGTGCAGAGTGATTTTCAACGAGGCCGTGAAGGCCATGAAGGAGCCGCGATGAGGGCCAAGGAAATACGATGACCAAGTTCACCGAGAAGAAGTTCTCCGTCGCCATGGGCTCCGACGCGTACCGCGAGAACTGGGAGCGCGCGTTCGGCAAGCAGAGAGTCGGAGCCATCTTCGACGAGAAGGGTGACCTCCGCGCTGATGACACCTACGACACGCTGTTCCTCCCTCATGCTGGGTCTCCTGAAGTGGCTCAGCCCGATGTGACCACGCAGCACCAGCCAAAGTGCCTCTGCGCTGAGTGTGTCGAAAGCGGTACCGGCCCGGTGTTGGAGCTGCTCAACCCGTGCGCGCGCGTCGATGATCTCCGCACCGCTCTCACCAGCGCCCTCCGTTTCGTCGACACCATTCTGGAGAGCCGCATCACGATCCTTCCCCACAGCGGAGAACACACGCGAGTGCGCTTCCTCGCGGCTGACGCAGCCGCCATCATGCGGGCAGCGTTGAAGGCAACCGAATAAACCGACAGCGCCTTGTCACACGGCGCTTGACGAGTTCCTCAAGCGTCCTGTACAAGTCGCTCGCCCCGCTGTCGGGGGAAACCGAAGTCGCCGCTGTCTGGGCAAACCAAAACCGCAGCACTCCACTACGAGGAGCAGCACCATGGCAGCGAAGAAGGCAGCGGCGAAGGCCGCGCCCAAAGAAGTCGCGACGGGATCCGGCTCGAAATTCAAGGGCAAGGGCTCCAAGCGCAAGACCAACCGGCTCATCACCATCTCCGGCGTCCCCAAGACGCGCAAGACCACCAGCGTCTCCACGCTTCCGCTCAACAAGACGAAGTGGATCGCCGTGGACCCCAACTGCGTGGCCACGCTCGACGCGCTCGGGCGTCTCCCGGCCGATGAAGACATCCACGAGTTCTCCACGCTCGGTGAGGTGGTTCAGTTCACCAACGAGCTGCTCGACGCCGGTGAAGCTGGTGAGGACCTCGGCTTCGAGTACCTCGTGCTCGACTCCATCACCCAGCTCAACAACTGGCATCAGGCCGACGTCTCGAAGGAGACGACGCAGCGCTACCTCGGTGAGACGGCTGGCGCGGGCTGGCAGGCGTTCAACGCTGACTTCGGCAAGCTGCTCGACAACCTCGCCGCCCTGACCCGCTTCATCACGGTCGTGGTCATCGCCCATGTGAAGGTCAGCGACTTCAAGAAGAAGGGCCAGTACGCCACGCTCTCCCTTCCTCCGCAGATGGCTGAGCGCCTCGCGCAGCTCTCCAACTGGCTGCTCTACAAGACCCTCGAAGAGAAGGTCCCTGAGCCCGACGAGGTCATCGAAGAGGACGAGTACATCTCGAAGGAGGAAGAGCGCGGCGAGGTGAAATACTTCGAGTCCATCCTCTGGACCAAGCCGTGCGGCAGCATCATCAGCTCGGTCAACTCGCTCGATCTCCTCGGGCAGGAGCCCGGCAACTCGCTGTGGAACATGATGAAGAAGGCGGGCCTCGCATCGTGAGCGAGCGGTAGGTCCGCGCGTAGCACGGCGGGCCTCGCATCGTGAGCGAGCGGTAGGTCCGCGCGTAGCAC
>JBBRUE010000711.1:0-4201 GCA_038248085.1 Myxococcales bacterium
AAGGGGAAGCTGCCGCTCGACGCCGCCCAGGAGGCCTTCGACGCGCGCGACTACGAGAAGGCGCTCTCGTGTGCGGCGAAGGCCGCGGCCCTCTCTCCGGGTGACGTCATCGCCCACACCGAGCGGGCCAACGCGCTGGCCCAGCTCAACCGCAACGACGAGGCCCGGCTGTCCTACGCGCGGGCGCTGGCCATCGACCCCGACTCGCTCGATGCCCTCGCCGGTGCGGCGCACTTCTACACGGTGCTCATGCCCAGCAGCCGAGATCTCGACGAGCTGGGCAGCACCTACGCCGAGCGCGGGTTCGAGCTGGCGACGGCGCAGCACGAGGCGGCCTTCTCCCTCTCGTTCGCCCGCATCTCGGCGATGGCCTTCAACGACATCGGCCAACCGCAGGACGCGCTGGACCGGGCGGACTGGGTGCTGGCGCGGGAGAAGAGCGACCCCGAGGCGCTGTACGAGCGCGCGGTGGCCCTGTTCGAGCTCTGTCGCTTCCCCGACGCGAAGACCGCCTTCACCCGGCTGCTCGACGATCGCGACCGCGCGGCCTGGGCGCACCACCACCTCGGGTTGATCCTCGAACGGGAAGGCAAGGTGAAGGAGGCCGACGTGCACTTCGGCAAGGCCCGGGCGCTCGACGCCGAGTCCTTCCCCGCGCCGGTGTTGCTGACGGCCGACGAGTTCCGCGAAGAGCTGCAGAAGGCGATCGCTGCGTTGCCGGCCGACATGCGGCGTGACCTCGCCGGAATTCCCGTCGAGATGGAGGAGCTGCCGCAGGAACTCGATCTGACCTCCGGAGACCCCCCGCTCTCGCCGAGCATCCTCGGGTTGTTCCGCGGCACGCCCCTGGGCGAGCTGTGCGAGCCGGAACCTGATGCCCAGCCGGGCGCCCCGTGCCGATCGATCGCGCTCTACCGGAAGAACCTCGGCCGCGCCGTGAAGACGCGCGACGAGCTGGTAGAGCAGATCAAGGTGACGCTGCTCCACGAGGTGGGCCACCTGCGGGGCGAAGACGACTCGGAGCTCGCGGCGCGCGGGCTCGAGTAGTCCCTACTTGACGCCCAGCTCGCGTTTCAGCTTCTGCACCAGCTCGAAGTACTCGGTGCGGTTGAACCCCACGTTGAGGATGTGGAAGTCCTTCTTCGCCAGGCCCACGCACCCGAAGCAGTAGGTGCAGTCCGAGAGGTTGCGCGAGAAGTAGACGTAGGCGCTGGTCGCGCAGTTCTCGCTCTGCACCGAGTACGCGCAGGCGTTGAGCGACTTCGAGTCGACGCAGTGCGTGCAGTTGTTGCAGAGCTCGCAGCGGATGCAGTGGGTGCAGCCGTAACACCCCTCGCACTCGACGCTGAACATGCAGTTCGCGCAGCGCACGCAGTCGGTACAGGCGTAGCTGCCGGGGTTGCCGGGGTCTTCGGCGAAGCTGCTCGTGAGGCGGTTGAGCTCGTCGAGAAACTTCCGCTTGTCGAGCGAGGCCACCAGGCCTCGGACTTCCTGCGGGTCAGGTTGTTTGCGGGGTTCGCGCGCCACGGCGGGAGTAAGCCGCAAGCTCCGCGCCCGTGCGAGAATTCTTTCGCGCGGCGGGAAAGGGCTTGCGGTCCCACACGTCTGCTCTGGACAATCGGGGCGTGACGACCGGAATTGGTGGACCCCGCCCGCTGCCCGCGCTGCCGCAGACCCGTGACGCAGAGATCGACGTCACCAGGCTCTCGCCGTGGATCGAGCAGTACGCCGAGCAGTACGGGGCCAACCCCCAGCTCGTCGCCGCGGTGGTCGCCCAGGAGTCGAGCTTCACCAACTACGCGGTGCACCGCGACGGCACCGGTCATGGGCTGATCGGCCTCGACGACAACGGGCTGCTCCCCGACTTCGAGCAGTGGAGCGGTACCAGCGTCGGCCGCGGCCGGCGGGCCCACACCATCGCGCCCGAGAAGCAGATCGAGTTCCTCTCGATGAAGCTGGCGCAGCTGACCGAGAAGTTCGGCGGCGACGAGTGGGAGGCCGTGCGGGCCTGGCACGCCGGCGTCGGTGGCCGCGATCGGGCCAACGGGAAGGACTACGAGACGATCATCCGCGGGCGGATCCCCGAGATCGCCGACGCCGTGCCGCGGGTGGTGGCCGGGGCCGCGCCGCCCGACGCGTTGGCGTCGAACTTCGAGGCGGCGAAGGTGCGCCCGCTGACCCTCAACCCCGTCGACGGCACGACACCCGTACGCGGGGGCATCGACTACGAGAACGGCTGAAGTCGCCGCGTTGACGCCGGTGCTATGAGCGGCGCGCCGTGGACCTCTCGCATCTCAACCCGCCTCAGCGTGAAGCCGTGCTCCGCACCGAGGGGCCGCTCCTCGTGCTCGCGGGAGCGGGCTCGGGCAAGACGCGGGTCATCACCCACCGCATCTGCCACCTCCTCGAGCAGAAGGTGCCGGCCCGCGCGATCCTCGCGGTGACCTTCACCAACAAGTCTGCGCTCGAGATGAAGGAGCGCGTGGTGCAGATGGGCGGGCAGCGCGCGCTGGGGGTCACGCTCTCGACCTTCCACGCGTTCGGCGCGGAGGTGCTCCGCGAGCACCTCTCAAAGCTCGGCTGGCCGAAGAAGTTCGCCATCGTCGACACCGGCGACCAGATCGCCCTCGTGCGCCGCGCGATGAAAGAGCGGCAGATCGACGACAAGACCTTCGACGCCCGCAAGGTGCTGACGCTGATCAGCCGGGCGAAGAACTCCGGCAGCACGCCCGAGCCCAAGCCCGAGGGGGAAGGGGACGACGTCGATCTCGTCGCCCACCTCGTGTTCCCGCTCTACCAGCTGGCGCTCAAGGCCCAGGGCGCGGTCGACTTCGACGATCTCCTGGTCTTCCCCTCGCGGATCTTCGAGCAGTTCCCCGCGGTGAAGGAGCAGTTCGGCCGCCGCTTCCGCTACATCATGGTCGACGAGTACCAGGACACGAACAAGGCGCAGCTCGACCTGCTCCGGCACCTGGGCGAGTCGCACCAGAACGTGTGCGTGGTGGGCGACGACGACCAGTGCATCTACTCGTGGCGCGGCGCGGAGGTGCGCAACATCCTCGACTTCGAGCGCCTGTTCCCCGGCGGCAAAGAGGTGCGGCTCGAGCAGAACTACCGCAGCAACCAGGTGATCCTCGACAGCGCCAACGCGGTCATCGAGAAGAACCCCGATCGCCGCGCCAAGCGCATGTGGAGCGAGGTCAAGGGCGGCCCGAAGCTGACCCTGTGCGCCGCCCAGACCGAAGAAGACGAGGCCCGCTGGGTGGCCTCCGAGGTCAAGCGCGCGGTGACCGAGGGCATCACCCCCGACGAGGTGGCGATCCTCTACCGGGTCAACGGCCAGTCGCGGTTCCTCGAGGAGTTCCTGCGCGAGCGCGAGGTCCGCTACGAGGTGGTCGGGGGCACCGAGTTCTTCGACCGCCGCGAGGTGAAGGACGTGATCGCCTACTTCAAGGCGATCGCCAACCCGAAGGACGAGATCTCGCTGCTGCGCATCGTCAACACCCCGGCGCGCGGCATCGGCGACGTGACCATGGAACGGCTCACCGCCTGGGCGCTGCAGCAGGAGCTGCCGCTGTGGAAGGCGATGCAGCGCGCGGCAGAGATCGAGACGCTCCCCCTCGGCGCCGCGGAGAAGGTGGCCGAGTTCGTCGCGCTGATCGAGCGCTACCGACAGGGCTTCAGCAAGGGCAACCTCGCCGACGTCACCCGCGAGCTGGTGAAGGAGATCGACCTGATCGCCGTCGCGCGGGCCGGGGCCACCACGCTCGCGGCCGGCGATCGCAAGGCCAAGGGCATGGCCCACGTGATCCAGTCGCTGGAGAACTACGAGAAGCGCGAGGGCCCCAAGGCCAGCCTGCTGACCTACCTGAACCGGCTCTCCCTCGACACCAAGGAGGAAGAAGACGAGCACCACCACCTGGGGGGCCGGGTGTCCCTGATGACGCTGCACGGCTCCAAGGGGCTCGAGTGGAAGCTGGTCTTCATGGTGGGCCTCGAGGAAGATCTGCTGCCCCACAGCGGCATGCAGGGCGAGCTCCCCAACCCCGAAGAGGAGCGGCGCCTCTGCTACGTGGGCATGACCCGCGCGCAGTCACGCCTGCTGCTCACCAGCGCGGCGCGACGACGTGTGTTCGGCGAGTACCAGTCCACCGAGCCGTCACGCTTCCTCGAGGAAGTGCCGAAGGAGTTGATGCTCGAG
>JBBRUE010000712.1:0-4200 GCA_038248085.1 Myxococcales bacterium
CGACGCCGTCATCAACATGAACCTCGCGGAGCAGACCCGCAAGGTGCTCGCCACGCTGACGCCGCGCGAAGAGAAGGTGCTGCGCATGCGCTTCGGCATCGGCGAGTAGAGCGATCACACCCTCGAAGAAGTCGGGCAGGACTTCGAGGTGACGCGTGAGCGCATCCGCCAGATCGAGGCGAAGGCGCTGCGGAAGCTGCGGCACCCGTCGCGCAGCAAGCGCCTGCGCAGCTTCGTCGAAGGGCAGTAACCGGTCGTTTCCCGCTCCCTGCCCACGCGGGGAGCGGGTTACTTCTTCTTCACCTGGTCCAGGAAGGTCGCGTGGCAGCTCACGCAGTGGCCGACGACCTCCTGGTACTTCTCGAGAATGAGCACGGCGTCTTCTTCCTTGCCGGCATCCGCGAGCTCCTGCGCCGACTTCCTGAGCTGGTCCTGGAGCTCGAAGAAGCGGGGGGGGAGCTTGGTGGCCAGGCCGACGGCGCGGTCGAGCCGGGGCTCATTGGCGATGTCCTGGGAGAGGCGCTGCACGTCGCCCATCTTCACCATCACCACGGCCACCGAGAGATCCTTCATGTCTTTGTTGTGATTCTTCATCCTCACGTTGAGGAAGGCGCGCATGTCGTCCGAGAGGACCTCGGGCTTGAACTGGCGCGCCACCTTCTTGGAGGCCTTGTCGGGGAAGATGCTGCCCTGGGCGAACGCCGGCGCTGCGAGGAGAGCGATCAGGAAGAAGGTGCGCATGTCGCCTCGTACGTGCAGCGCACATGCCTTGCGAAGGCGGCTCAACGACTGGGGGTGAGGTCGGCGACCGGTGCAGAAGTTGCGGGGCGCGTGGCGACGAGGCGTTGGCAGCGCAAAAGCACCTGCTCCGAGAGCTTCAGGGCGGCGGTCTCGACCATTTCGCGGTGCATGACGGCGAGGCGCGCCTCGACGCCAGGCGGGGCGGAGATCGCCTCGCGACGCACGCGCTCGTGAATGGTGAAGAGGATGGTGCCGGTCTTCACGTCGAAGAGCGTGGCCTCGAGGACGCCCGCCGACTCGACGGTGGTGCCGGGGAAGAAGAGCGCGCCGACGAGGGTGACGAAGCCCGCGGCGAAGCCGTTGGCGCGGGTGGTGTCGGTGAAGCGGTGCCGGTAGAGCAGCACGTATTCGGTGCGGTAGCGCGCAGCGAGCTCGCGCAGCCCCGCGGTGCCGGTGGTGGTGGGCCACTCGCTGGAGATCTCCGAGGCGAGCTCGAACAGCCCGCTGCCTTCGAGGGCGTCGGTGAGCGTGGCGGGGGCGGCCTCCACCGGGACCTCGTCGTCGGGCGCGTAGCCGCTGCGCACCGGGAGCACGCCGATGCGCGCGTGCTCTTCGAGGAACACCGGCGCGGCGAGGATCTGCCGGAGCTCCGGCTCGCCCAGGGACATGCGATCGCGGCTGAAGTGGTTCTCCTCGAGCACCGGCGGCGCGGAGAGCGCGAGCGGGGCGAGCTCGGGCATGGTGGCGCGCGAGGCGGCACAGTTGGCGAACAGGGCGAGCAACGGGGCGAGGACGGCGAGGCAGCGGATTCGGGACACGGTGGTTCCTCCTTGAGAAGACACCGGGGACGATGCGATGCGTTCGCTTGGGCCGCTGCACGTCGAGTTCACCAGTCCTTCACGGTTCCTTCATGACGCCCCCCAAGCCGAAGCAGCAGACGCCGTGGTTGCGCGCCGTCGAGAAGGCAGTGCGCGCGATCCCCCGCGGGGAGACGGCGAGCTACGCGCGGGTGGCGCTGATGGCGGGAAAGCCGGGCGCGGCACGGGCGGTGGTGCGCGCGCTGCACAGCCTCGAGGACCTTCCGTGGTGGCGGGTGATCCGCAGCGACGGGACGCTGGCGCCGCAGGTCGCCGCCGAGCAGGGACGCAGGCTCGCGGCCGAGGGGGTCGCCCTGCCCCGCCTCAGGAAGACGGCGCGCGCTGCTCGTGTTGGGACGCGGCGGCGAGGGCCGGCAACGTCGGGGCGCCAAAGAGGAACGCGCCGAGCTGTTCCCACAGCGTCTTCCTGAACTGCTCGCGGAAGAACCCGAAGTGCCCGACCGACTTCACCCCGAGGTCCCGGGGGTCGAGGTGCCGGCGCTCGACCTGGGCGCCGACGTAGAGCGCGTGCAGGGCATCGACGGCGGCCTTCGGCGCGTAGGTGTCGTCGGAGAAGCTGAAGGCGAGCATCGGCAGCGCGAGCCGCGCGTAGCCATCGCGGGTGATGCCATGGGCGAGGAAGAAGTCGCGGCTGCGGCACCAGCGGGCCCACTCGAGGGCGACCTCCTTCGGGAGATCGGCGCCGACGCCCAGCGCCCCGGGGAAGTAGCCCAGCGCCTTGGTCACCCCGGGCATCAGCCCGTACCAGAGCCCGGCCATCGCCCACTTCCGCGGTGCGGGCCACAGGTGCCACGAGCCGAACTGGCTGCCGACGGTGACGACCCGCGAGAGCAGCGCGTTGCTCGGCGCCTGGCCCAGGAGCTGCCCACCCACGCTGTGGGCCACGGACACCAGCGGCCGCCCGGGGAACTCGCGGTGGGCGAAGCGCAGCACGCCCTCGAAGTCGTGCCGGCCCCAGTCGCGCATCGTGCCGGTGAAGCCGTGGAGCCGGTGCGGCCTCGACTGGCCGATGCCCCGGTAGTCATAGGTGACGGCGGTCGCGCCCAGCGCTGCTGCCCATTCGGCGAAGCGGCGGTAGTAGCGCTGGGGCACACCGGTCGCGCCGTTGATGATCAGCACGGGCCCTGAACGCCCGGCGCCGACCACGTGTCCCGAGAGCGCGTAGCCATCGGCAGCGGTGATGCGGAGGGTGTCGGGCATGGAAAAGTCTCCAGTGGAGACATAAAGGCCTCGCGGGCCGGGTGCAACCCCGGTTTGTCCCGGCGAATCAGAGCCCGGCGATGAAGGGGGCGACGATCTGCCGCACGTAGGGCGTGACGAGCGCTCGTTTGACCTTGATGCGGCGGACCAGGGTGAGGCTGGCGAAGCCGTGGGCGAGGCTCCAGAAGGCGAAGACCAGCTCGCGGCGGGGGCGATCTTTGAAGCGACCCAGCTCGATGCCCGCGGCGAGCTCGGCCTCGAGCACGGCGTAGGCCTGTTGCACGAGATCCTCGAGCACCGGGAAGCGGCCGTCTTCGTTGAGGCGGCGGCCGAACATGATGCGGTAGTGCGCGGGGTGATCGAGGGCGAAGGCGACGTAGGCGCACGCGAGCGCCTCCATTCGTTTCTCCGGGCCGGTGCGTTTGAGCGGGGCCAGGGCCTCGTCGAGGGCGGCCAGGAGCTGGCGGTAGCCCTGCTCGGCGACGGCGGCCAGCAGCGCGGTGAGGTCGGCGAAGTGGCGGTAGACGGCGCGGTGGTTGACGCCGACGCGGCGGCTCACTTCGCGCAGGGTGATCTGCTCGGAGTCACTGCTGATGACGTCGATCGCCGCGGCGACGAGCGCGTTGGAGAGATCGCCGTGGTGGTACGTCTCGCGCTTCTTCCTGGGTCTCGTCGTGGGCACGGCGGTTCCGTCGGTCTGGTAGGGTGCGCGGCGTTCGTCAGGTCGAAGCGAACGGGCTCATAGCTCAACGGTAGAGCTGGCGGCTCATAACCGCTTGGTTCCAGGTTCGAATCCTGGTGGGCCCACAAGTTGATCACCTCCGCTCTCCTGCTGCTGCTCTCCGGTACCCCCACCTCGCTGCAGTTCGACCTCTCGGAGGCGACGCGGGCGCGGGTCGGCGTGCGCGTTCGGGCGCTCGTCGAAGAGCGCCTGCGGGAAGAGGGCTTCGACGTGGAGCCCGGCGCGAAGCTGAAGCTCGGCGTCGAAGAGCTCCACGGCACGCTGCGGCTCTCGGCCCGGTTGGGTGACCGCGAGTTCACCCGCGAGCTCACGCCGGCGGGTGCGGAGTGGAAAGACGAGCTGAGCCTCGAGCTGGCGCAACGGCTGACGGTGCTCGCCCACGAAGCCGAGGCGTCCGCGCCGCCGCCGGTGCTCCCCCTCGCGGGTGACGTCGCGCCCGTGGCCGAGCCCGCGCCCGCGCCCGACGTGCTCCCCGAGCCCCCCGCGCCGGTGCCTCCGCCCGAACCTCGCGTGCGGATCTCCGCGGGCGTTCGTGCCGGGGTGTCCTTCCGATCCCCGGCCCTCGACCCCACCCTCTCGATTCACGGCGCGCTGCCCGGCGGCACCTTCGAGCCGATGGTGTTGATGGGAGTCACCCCC
>JBBRUE010000713.1:0-4198 GCA_038248085.1 Myxococcales bacterium
CGCGTTCGACTGGGGCAAGCTCACGCTGCGAGGGACCCACGGCGACCCGGTGCTGAACCTCCCGTGGGGCAGCCTGTTCATCTTGCGGGTGCTCAACCCGCTCATCCGCGAGCGCCCCTACCTCGACAAGGTGCACCCCTTCTGGCCGCTGATGGCCGGCGGCGTGCTCTTCGACACCCGCTTCACCGCGCGGATCGTCGGCGACTCGGCGAAGGCGCTGGTGCAGGCCCGGCTCACCCCGACCTCGTGGCAGAAGCGCCCCTTCGTCAAGTTGAGCCAGTTTCTCGGGCGCGACGTCGCTTTCTTCGAGCGGCTCGACCACTACGCCGAGCGCATCTTCAAGCAGTCGTCCCACGTGCGCGCGGTGTTCATGGGGCACACCCATGTGCCGATGCTCCGCACCTGGCGCGTGGGGGGCAGTCTGCGCACCTACGTCAACACCGGCACGTGGATGCCGATGGTCGAGCTGGGGCTGGGCCGGCTGGGGCAGCACCTCGAGCTGCATTACGGCACGGTTGAGTGGCACGACGATGGTCCCCGCGCAGCGCTGCACCGGTGGCATGGCACCCGGGCCGAGAGCGAAGAAGTCATCGCCTGAAACTCGGCCGTCGCTGGGCGCACCTGTTGCGCGGGAGGGGTCACGCATGTCACGTCTGGTTATCGCCCTGGTGGTCGGGGCCGCGCTGGGTCTGGGGATCTGGTTCGGGTTCCGGTCCTCGGCTCCCGCGGGGCCGGCCGCGGTCCAGTCGAACGCGGGGACGACTCGAAGGGATGAGCCCGGATCGTCCACCGGAGGCACGGCCTGGGCCAGCCCCGCGCGCCCGGGGTTGATCGTCGTCGTCAGCCGCAGGGGGAAACCGGAGCCCACCGCGCGCCTCGAGCTGCTGCGCGCCGAGGTCGATCTCACGACGTCCGAGCAGGCCTGGCGACCCGCCGGAGCGGAGCGCACCGACGACGCCGGCCGCGCCACCTTCCCCGCCCTCGCCGGCCACTACCTCGTGGTCGCCACCGCCGCCGACGCCACGCGGGCGGTGAAGATCTTCGACGTGGGCCGCGCCAGCGCGTCGACGCACGTCGACCTCGAGCTCGCCCCGCCCCGCCGGCTCGAGGGGCGCGTCATCGACGGCGCGAGCGGGAAGCCCATCGAGCACGCGACGATCCGCGCCGATCCCGACACGCAGCCGGCGCTGGCCGTCGCGACCGCGACCTCTGACTCGTTCGGCCGCTTCGGGCTCGAGCTGCCGCAGGCCGAGACGTGGCGCATCGAGGCGCGCGCCCCGGGGTGGATCTCCAACGCCGAAGTGCTCACCAGAGCGCCGGTCACGGTGGAGCTCAAGCTGACCGCCGGCGTGGCGCTCGACGGGCTCGTGGTGAGCGCCGCTGGCGAGCCCATCGGAGACGCCACCCTTCACGTCATGCCAGGCGACGTGACGAGCCTGGTGAGCGATCGCACGGGACACTTCGCGATCACCGTTCCGCCCGGCGCGGTGTCGCTTCATGCGCTGGCCCCCGACGGGAGCCAGGGGCTCGAGCGCGTGGTGACGAAGGAGGGCACCGCCCGCACCCACGTGCAGATCGTCTTGACCACTGGCTTCACGCTGCAGGGCCTGGTGCACGACGAGGTCGGTCCCGCTGCGGGCGCAGAGGTGCGCATCATCGCCGAGCCGGAAGACCTCGAGGTCGCCGCGCTGCAGGCCGGGCCCGATGGCCGGTTCGAGGCGAAGCGCCTGCCGAAGGGCCGCTACTCCGTGCGCGCACGGCAAGGGCTCGGGCAACGCGCAACCGTGGTCGGCGTCGAGCTGCCGGGCGCGTCTCCGGTGGACCTCGCCCTGAGCAAGGCCGGACACGTGGTGGGGGTGGTGATCGATGACGCGCAGACGCCGGTCGTCGGCGCGACGGTCACCTTGAGCTGGCCCAGTGGAATGCCGGAGATCGCCCGTACGGCGATCACGGGAGACGACGGCCGCTTCGATTTCGACGACCTCTTTCCCTCTGAGGTGGCGATGCAGGCGCGCCTCGACGACCTCGTCTCGGAGGAGATCGGGACCTACGTCGCCCCTGGAACGACCGCCGAGGTGACCCTCGCCGTCGGGAGCCAGGGCCGATTGGAGGGCACGGTCGAGGCGGAGACGCCAGTCGATCAGGTCTTGCTCCGGGGGTGGCGCGGCAGCGGCCGATTCCGGATCTCAAACGAATTGGCGATGGTCGTGAACGGCCGCTTCGAGCAGCGCCTCGCGCCGGGGGCCTACCTGGTCCTCGCAAAATACAAAGGACGCTTCGTCGAGACCTCCGTCAGGGAGGAAGCGGTGGTCCGATCCGGCGAGGTCACCACCGTCGTGGTGCGCGTGGTCGAAGGCGACGGCGGCATTCCCGCGCACGCGAACATGATGCACTCCGAGCTCGGGAGCGGGCTGTCGTTCGAGAACTCACCGGGCGGCGTGCGCGTCGACTTCCTGATGAGCGACTGCCCCGCGGCCCGGGCGGGGGTACAGATCGGCGACCTGGTCGTCAGCATCGACGGGGAACCGACCCGCGACGCCCTCGACGCCTTCGCCCGGGTACGCAAGCCGAGCGGGGAACAACTCCGGCTGCAAGTTCGCCGTGACGGCAAGGACCTGCCCTTCACGCTGAAGTGAAACCGGGGCCGTTTCAGCTAGAAGATTCACGCCATGCCCCCGCCCCGGTCGAACAAGAAGTCCAAGGCGCCGACGTCGGCCACCACCGAGCAGATCCGCGCCCGTCAGAGGGGTGCGCTGCTGGGGCTGGCGGTGGGCGAGGCGCTGGGCATTCGCAACGAGCAGCGCAACCTGCCCGCGGCGATGTTCCCCGAGCTGAACGACGGCCCGCTGGCCGAGCCCCGCGGCGGCGGGCGCTTCGAGCTGCGGCCCGGCCAGGTGATGTGGGGCTCGGAGATGGCCCAGGTGCTCTCGACGACCCTGCGCAACCTGCGCCGCTACGATCTCATCGAGACCGGCAAGGCCTACGCGCGGTGGCTCCCCGCGGCGATCCCCGAGTCGGTGCCCGACGCAGTGAAGAACGCGCTCGAGCAGATCATCGACGGTCGCTCGCCCGAGTACACCGGCCGGCGGGTCTGGCTCGAGGGGTTCCAGAAGGTCCGCGACAACGCGCCCCTGGTGCGCACCGCGCCGATCGGCATCTTCTTTCACGGGCGCCGGGAGGAACGGATCAACGCCACGCTCGAAGACACGGGCATCACCCACTTTGATCCGCTCTGCCAGCTGGCGTGCACCACCTTCAACAGCATCATCGCCGCGGGGATCTCGGCGGTGGGCGAACGGCTCGACCCCGAGCAGCTCCTCAAGGTGGCCGAGGCCGAGCTCTCGTTGGCCGCGGCCACCCTGGGCCGCAAGGAACCCGACTGGGTCTCGATGACCAAGGACGCGGCAGACTGGCTGCGGGAAGACCTGAAGATGGCCCAGGCCGATGATCCCGAGCTGTACGGGCCCGACCTCCACCTCTTCTTCCCCTGGCCCACCTCGATCCGCGTGAGCTACCGCCTCGCGTTCTGGGAGCTCTTCCACGCCCCGTCACTCGAGGCGGCGTTGATCGACGTCGCCAACCGGGGCGGAGACAGCGACACCAACGCGGCGATCACCGGCGCGCTCTTCGGGGCGATCTTCGGCGAGAGCGCCGTGCCCCAGGCGTGGACCGAGCGCGTGATGGAGGCGCCGGGCGGCGCCTACCACCCGCGCAACCTCGTCACCCTCGCGGGCCTCACACCCGAAGAGCACGACTGAACGTCAGGGCACGTTGACCGCGCCGGGCGTCGGCGTCGAGCAGACCGCGAAGTCCGTCGCGTTGGTGTTGGTGTCGCTCCCGTTGGGGATGCGGCACACGCTGACGTTGACGGTGTTGCTGTCGGCCAGGGAGGACGTGGATGCGGCCCCCTCCTGCACCGCGACCGACGGCACTGGCACGGTCCACGTGGTGCTGCCCTCATACGAGAGCGCGTCGAGGATGGCCATCGACGCGGCGTCGACGAGCACGACCGCATCGGGCGACCCGTTCTGGATGAGGTCGGTGCTGCCGGGAATGGTCACCTTCTTCAGGCCGGCTGAGAGGGTCGCCAGCGTCGCGGCGCTCGCGGCCACCAGGTACTCGCCGGGAGCCAACGAGCCGGCCCCGCTGAGGTCAACGGTCAGGTAGCTCGCCCCGCCCGTACCGTTGACGAAGATGA
>JBBRUE010000714.1:0-4197 GCA_038248085.1 Myxococcales bacterium
CGAGGGGTTCGCGGGTGCTCCGGCGTTCGGCCCTGAGTCACGCGCGCCGTTGGAGCCAGCCCCCGCGGCGGGACCGTTCGGCGTGGACGTGCCTGCGGCGGCACCTGGACCTGCGAGAGCGGGCCGCGCGGCCTCAGGCGCGAAAGGGGGCGGAGCTGGAGCGACCTCCGTGCGCCCCAGCGGTGCTGCCCGACAGTTTTTCCACGCGCGCGATGAGGTCAGGGAGCGAGCCGGCAGGAGCGAGGTGCAGGCCCTTGAGCAGCGCCATCTCGAGGGCGAGCTTGGGCTGCGGAGCGCGGGCGATTTCCCAGACCGCGCCGTGGACCACGTCGAAGAGCCGCGCCACCTGGGCGGCGTCGCTCTCGCGGGCCAGCGCGAGGACCGCCTCGCGATCGGTCTCCGCCAATTCGTCAGGGGCCTGCCCGGTGGCCTTGGCGACGAACACGTGCCGCAGGTGGAAGGCGAGATCCTCCGCGAGGCGGCGGAGATCGACGCCGCGGTTCCACATCTCCTCGACGTGGACGAGCAGGGCCCTGGCATCGCGCCGCACGAGCGCCACTGCGAAGGCATGGATGAAGGTGCGATCGATCGCGCCGAGCGCCTCGGCCACCTCGGCGTCGCTGGGGGCGATGCCGCAGGCCGAGATGACCTGGTCGAGCAGCGAGAGGGCGTCGCGCATGCCGCCTTCGGCCTGACGGACGATCAACGACAGCGCGGAGCCCGAGACGTTCACCTTCTCGAGCGCGCAGATCTCCTGGAGTCGCTTGAGCATCGCGGAGGCCGAGATGCGGCGGAAGTTGTGCCGCTGGCAGCGCGAGAGGATCGTATCGGGGAGCTTGTGGGCCTCGGTGGTCGCGAAGATGAACTTCACGTGCCCCGGCGGTTCCTCGAGCGTCTTGAGGAGCGCATTGAAGGCCGCCTGCGAGAGCATGTGCACTTCGTCGATGATGTAGATCTTGAAACGCGAGCCCTGCGGCAGGTACTTCGCGTTCTCGCGAATCTCGCGCACGTTCTCGACGCCGTTGTTCGACGCGCCGTCAATCTCGGCCACGTCAGTCGACGAGCCATCGCGGATCTCGCGGCACGCCTTGCACTCACCGCAGGGCGTCGAGGTGGGGCCCTTCTCGCAGTTGAGCGCGCGGGCCAGCAGCCGGGCGGCGGTGGTCTTGCCCACGCCGCGCGGCCCCGCGAAGAGGTAGGCATGCGCGACGCGGTCGAGCTTGATCGCGTTCTCGATGGTGCGAACGACGTGCTCCTGGCTTGTCATCGCCTCGAAGGCCTGGGGCCGGTATTTGCGAGCGAGAACCGTGTAGCTCATGGCGGGCGCTTGTAGCGCGAAGCGCCGGGGGCGGCACCGGTTGATCAGTCATCTTTCGCGTGCGGGTGGGTCACCGGGCCGGAGAACGCGTTGCGCCACGCGTCGCGCGTGTTGACCACCAACACCAGACCCGCGAACGCCGCCCCCAGGGCCCCGAGCGCGGCCACCGCCCACCAGTGCGCTTCGTCACGTTGTGTCGTGGAGTGACCCCCGGCGAGCACGAGAGCCGCGAAGCCGAGGAAGGTCGCGCCGAGCAGGCCCGCCGGCATCAGCAGGCACCCGAGCACGCTGAGCCCGCGCCTCACCGACTCACAGCGTGGCGTAGACGAACGCGAAGCACATCTCGTCACTGGTGCCTTCGCCCCAGGTGACGGTCGCGTTGGTCGGGTTGTCCCACGTGCAGTTGAGGTTGATGGCGCCGTTCTTGGGCAGGACGAAGGCCGTCTTGCGGAAGTACTGCGACTGCCAGTGGAAGTCCCAGCGAGGGATGTCGACCAGGCACTCGTTGGCCGTGCCAGCGGTGAGGCTGATCTTGGTCCCCTTGGTGTGCATGTGCGGGAGGAAACCCCAGACGTTGAGCGGGAAGCCCAGCGAGTTGGGGAAGCTCTCGGTGTGCGCGTAGTTCTGCGCGCCCGGTGCGATCGAGAAGTTGTCGGCCACCAGCGGGAGCATGTACGCGCTGCGCTCGCTGCCGGTGCCGTACATCAACTTCACCGAGGTCTGGTCAGCCTCGACGGCGTTGTCGGTGTTGTAGTGGACCTGCATTGCCAGCACCTGGTTGGCCGCGAGGCGGATGCCGGTGCCCGCGGGGAAACGAACGGCCGCGCCGCCCGGCGCCCAGGCGCCGAGCGTTCCATCGGTGCTGACGTTCGCGCCACCGAAGCACTGCCAGCCGGTGGCGGGGTCTTGCGCGTCTTTCGCGAGCGCGGCGGCGCGGGGCACGATGTAGAGGATGACGTGGTGCACGACCTTCTTCGAGCCGGGTGTGATGTCGTACCCGACGACCACCTGCTGCTGCGCGAGGGCGGGGTCGATGATGAAGCAGCGGTAGTCGTCACGGAGCGTGGGGGTGTAGGGCTGGGGCATCTGCATCGTGAGGTCGACCTTCGGCAGTTGCTCCGCCACGCCGACCGGAGCGGGCGCATCGGCCGGGTTTCCTTCGAGCGCGCCGCCGGTGAACCACGCGTTGAGCGTGGCGATCTGCGCGTCGCTCAGCGTGCGGTCGCCGACGAAGGGCCCGCCGCAGCTCTTGCTCGCGAGCCAGGGTGGCATGCGCTTGTTGTTGACCGCGTCGGCCATCAGCGGGGCCTTGAGCTTGGCCGCCTCGTAGCTGTCGAGCGCGAAGGGCGCGATGCCGCCGGCTCCGTGGCAGCCGTTGCAGGACACCTGGGTGATGGGGAGCACGTCCTTGTAATAGGTCGGCGCCGCGGCGGCAGTTCCTCCGCCCGTGCCGCCGCCCGTGCCCGCGCCCGCGCCGCCTCCGGTCCCGGTGGTGGTGGGGGAGCCACAGGCAGCGAACAGCACGACGACCGACAGCGCGAGGAGGCGATTCATGGGGGGCGCACTTGACCATCGTCAAGCCGGCGCAGGCAACCTCGCGAGGCGATGTTATGAGCGGGCCGGCTCCTGGAAGCCCCGCTCATGGCCCTTCTTTCTGCTGCGCCCGTCCCCGAGGTCTCCTTTCTGCGCGAGTTCGCCGAGACGCGCCGCTATCTCTCGGGGCGGCCGGTGTCGGTCCGGGTCACCCCCGATGGCAGGTCGGCGCTCTTCCTTCGCAGCGAGGCGAAGGACTCGAGGCAGAGACTCTTCGAGCTCGATCTCGCGACGGGCGCCACGCGGGAGTTGCTGACGCCCGAGGCGGTGCTCCAGGGTGCCAGCGAGCAGCGCTCGGCGGCCGAGAAGGCCCGGCTCGAGCGGCAGCGGGTGTCGGCGAAGGGCTTCACCAGCTACCAGCTCACCGAGGACGGCTCGCGGTTGCTGGTCGGTCTCTCGGGCAAGCTCTACGTCGTCGAGCGCGTGGACGAGAAGGTGACGGCGCTCCACACGGGGGAGGGCGTGTGCCTCGACCCGAAGTTCAGCCCCGATGGCCTGTTCGTCGCTTACGTGCGCGCCCACGACGTCCACGTCATCGAGTTGGCGACGAACGTCGAGCGACGGCTGACCGACGGCGGCACCGCGCTCGCGCCGCACGGCCTGGCCGAGTTCGTCGCGCAGGAAGAGATGGGGCGCTTCTCGGGGTTCTGGTTCAGCGCCGACGGCCAAACGCTCGTCTTCCAGGAGACGGATCAGACCGGCGTGGAGGTCTTCGGCATCGCCGACCCGATGCACCCCGAGATTGCCGCGGAGCAGTTCCACTACCCGCGCCCGGGCCGGAAGAATGCGGTGGTGAAGCTCGGGCTGGTGCCGCTCGCGGGCGGAACGCCGACGTGGATCTCGTGGGACGCGGTGCGCTTTCCCTACCTGGCGACGGTGGTGTGGCGGAACGGGCCGCTCACGCTGGTGGTTCAGAACCGCGAGCAGACGACGGAGCAGGTGCTGCGCATCGACCCGCAGACCGGGCAGTCGACGGTGCTGCTCACCGAAGAGGACGCGGCGTGGCTCAACCTCGACCAGTCCTTTCCGCTCTGGTGGAAGGACGAGGGGTTCTTCTGGGCGACAGAGCGCAACGGCGCGGCCGAGGTCGAGTTCCGGAAGGCCGACGGCTCGTTCGTGGCGAGCTGGGTGAAGCCGGGGGCGGGCTTCGACGCGCTGGTGGGCTTCGACCCGGCGACGAAGACGCTCTCCTTCACTGGCGACCCGAACCCCACGTGGGCGCGGCTCTACCAGGTGACCCAGGCAGGGGTTCCCCGGCTGGTCGAGACCCCCGGGGAGACGGTGTC
>JBBRUE010000715.1:0-4196 GCA_038248085.1 Myxococcales bacterium
CCATTCCCGCCGATCGCAGCGGCCGGGTGCTGGTGGTCTCCGACGGCCGCGCCACCGGGCTCGACGCGCGGGCGGCAGCGCGCCGGCTGATCTCCCGCGGCATCCCGGTCGACGTGCGCTACCTCGGCCGCGAAGAGGCGGCGATGGACGTCGCCGTCACCTCGCTCGTCGTCCCGCCCACCGTCGCCGCGAAGGAACCCTTCCTCCTCACCGCGACGATCAAGGCCACCGCGCCCGCGAAGACGACCCTGACGCTGCTGCGCAATGGAAAAGCGATCGCCCGCATGGCCCGCGCGCTGCCGGTCGGCGCGACGGTGCTGACCTTCCGCGACCTGGTCGAGGTCAGCGGGCTGGCGTCCTACGAGCTGCGCACCGAGACCCCCGACGACGGCGTGGTGGAGAACGACTTCGGCCGCGCCGTGGTGCGCATCGAAGGGCCGCCGCGCGTGCTGATCTTCACCGACAAGCCCCAGGGCACGCTGGCCAAGGCGCTGCGTGAGGCGAACCTGCAGCTCGAGGTGCGCGCCCCGTCGCCGCTGACGATGGAGCAGCTCGAGGGTGTCGGCGCGGTCGTGCTCGAAGACGTCGAGGCCGGGCGGCTGAGTGAGAACGGGCTCCACGTGCTGGCGCAGTTCGTCAAGGACGCGGGCGGTGGGCTGGTGATGACCGGCGGCAAACACAGCTTCGGCGAGGGCGGCTACCGCAAGTCACCGGTGGAAGACCTGCTCCCGGTGTCGCTCGAGGTCCGCGAGGAACAGCGCAAGGCGGCGATCGCCATGGCCATCATCATGGACTGCAGCTGCTCGATGGGCGTCCGCGTGCCCGACGGCCGCACCAAGATGGAGCTCGCCGCCGAGGGCGTGGTGGGCGCGCTGCAGCTGCTCAACCCGCGCGACGAGGCTTCGGTGCACATGGTGGACACCGAGCCCCACGAGATCTTCCCCATGAGCCCCGTCGCCGGTGGGTTGCCGCTCGACAAGGTGGCGCGCGGGTTCTCGGGCGGCGGCGGCATCTACGTCGGCGTCGGGCTGCGCACGGCCCTCAAGCAGATCCTCGCCTCCGAGAAGGAGACACGGCACGTGCTGCTCTTCTCCGACGCAGCCGACTCCGAGGAGCCCGCCGACTACCAGAAGACCATCAGCGAGCTGGTGGCCCAGAAGGTCACGGTGTCGGTCATCGGCATGGGCAGCCGCGCCGACTCCGACGCCAAGCTGCTCGAGGACGTCGCCCGGCGTGGCAACGGGCGCATGTACTTCGCCGAAGACGTGCTGAGCCTCCCGCGCATCTTCAGCCAGGAGACCATCGCGGTGGCGCGCTCGACGTTCGTCGAGGACGCGACGGCCACGAAGCCCGGGCCCGATCTCGCGCAGCTCGGCAAGGCGCCGGCCCCCGACGCGCCGGGGGTGGGCGGCTACAACCTGACGTACCTGAAGCCTCAGGCGAGCGTCGGCTTCCGCACCACCGACGCCAACGAGGCGCCGATCGTCACCATGTGGCCGCGCGGGGGAGGGCGGGTCGCCGCGCTCGCCGCCGAGGTCGACGGCGCGTACACCGGCGCCTTGCGCACGTGGGCCGGGCAGCGCGCGCTGCTGACGCAACTGGTGCGGTGGACGATGCCTCCGCTGGCGACCCAGCTCGATGCCGTCGCGCGCGCGTCGCTCACGGGGAACGATCTCCACGTCACGCTCGACTTCGACCCCAACGCGCCGCCCCCCGCGGGCACGCCGACGCTGGTGCTGCTCTCAGGTGACGCGAAGACCAAGCCCCTCGAGCTGCCGATGCGGTGGGAAGACGAAGACCGGGTCGGGGCGCACTTCGTGCTGCCGGGCAGCGGCACCTGGCACCCGGTGGTGAAGCTCGGCGACCGGCTCTTCCGCGCGCCGCCGGTGACCCTGCCGTGGGCCCCCGAGTTCGAGCCCGCGCCCGCGAGCGAGGGCAAGGCACTCCTGTCGTTGGTGGCGAAGGCCGGTGGAGGCCTGGAGCGGCTCGCGATGGTCGGGCTCTTCAAGGAGGCCGTCGAGTCCGAGGCGGCGATCCCGCTGGCGCCGGGGCTCCTCGTGGTGTGCGTGGTGCTGCTCGTCTCGGAGGTCTTCGTGCGGCGCTTCCTCTCGGGGCCGCGGCTGCGCAGGCGCAAGATCCGCTCCGCTCCGTCGCGGCTGGCCGTGCCCAGCCTGCGCACCTCCTCGTCGCCGCAGGCGCCCGTCGTCGGCGCAGGTCCCTCGACGGGTTCAGCCTTGCCGCTGGACGAACCTCCGCCGCCGAAGCCCAGCGCCCCCACGGTGCAGGACGCGCTGACCGCCGCCCGCGACCGCGCCCGCAAGCGCACCGGACGCTGACGAGCCACGCCACGGCTCGGCTGCTGGTTGCCTCCGAAGCGGGCGCGCGCGGCGGAGGTGTCAGGGTGGATAATTGACGGAGCTGGACGGGCGCGCTCCACCGTCACGACGTGCGCCGCGGCTTCTTGTGCCGACGCCAGAGATGCAATTCGTTCCAGTGGTGGGGACCACCCCCACTCGAGGTCCTGGAGTTCCTGGGAGGGACCGGTGCCGTCACCCGCTCAGCGCGAAACTCGCGTTTCAGCGGCGCTGTGCGCGGCGGCACCGAAAGGCGATCATCCCCGCCGTCGATGGACACTTCGGTACCGCGAGACGAAGGTTCGATTCCTTCCGCTCCTACTTCCGCAGCACGGCTGAAACCCACGGCTTTGCCTTCACTCGGCAGGACGCTCGTGGGTTAGTACGAGAATATGCCTTCGACTCAGGTGCTCGGGTGTGCTGTGGCGGTGCTGCTCTTCGCGGCAGGTTGCGGGCAGCCAGTCCCCCAGCCGGGCTGCGGCCTGACGACGTGCGGTGGTTGCTGCGACGCTGCCGGGGTGTGTCAGACCGGCGTGACCTCGGCGACGTGCGGTGTTTCGGGCGCGGCCTGCACCGTGTGCTCAGGGGCCACGAACTGCACCGCCGGCTTCTGCGCCGCGACCGGCGGTGGAACAGCGACCGGCGGTGGAACGGCGACCGGCGGTGGAACAGCGACCGGCGGTGGAACGGCGACCGGCGGTGGAACGGCGACGGGCGGTGGAACGGCGACGGGCGGTGGCACTGCGACGGGCGGTGGAACGGCGACGGGCGGTGGCACTGCGACGGGCGGTGGCACTGCGACGGGCGGTGGCGGCGGATCCGTTGTCGACGCGGGCGTCGCCCCTGTCCTCTTTCCGGACACGAACATCACCAGCGGCGGCACCTCGAGTTCATCGCCATCGAGCCTGACGGTCTTCGGCACTCGGCTGTGCTTCGCCGCGAGCACTCCGTCGACGGGCCGGGAGCTCTGGTGCTCCGATGGAACCCGCGCCGGCACAATCCTCATCAAGGACATCGAGCCCGGAACCAACTCCTCGAACCCCAGCGAATTCCTCGTGGTCGGGACCAACCTCTTCTTCTCCGCCAACACCGCCGCGAGCGGGCGCGAGCTCTGGGTCACCGACGGCACGACGACGGGCACGCACATCGTCACTGAGTTGACCGGCACCGCGAGCACCAACCCTACGCAGCTCGCTGCGCTCGACGGCTTCCTCGTCTTCAACTGCGCCGGCGGACTCTGTCTCTCAGACGGCACCACCGCCGGCACCGGCGTGGTGTCAGGCCACGCGACCGACGACCCGCGCAACTTCCTCCGCGTAGGCGCGGGCCTGTACTACTCGGGCATTGACTACTCGGGCCGCACGCTCAAGCGCACCGACGGCTTCTCCATGGGCACCTACTCACCCTCGCCCATTGCGGTGGACCTGGCGGACACCGCGCCCCGCATGGCGGCCATCGGCTCGACGATCTTCTTCGCTGCCACTGACCCCCTGAACAACCACGGCCTCGAGCTGTGGAGCTCGCAAGGCACCGACGCCACCACCAACGAGATCCTCGACCTCCGCACGGGCGCGGCCGACTCGGCACCGCACGAGCTGACGACCGTGGGCACCACCCTCTTCTTCGTGGCCACCAATGGCACCACCGGCGACGAGCTGTGGAAGTCCGACGGTACGGCCGGGGGCACGGTGCTGGTCAAGGACCTCCTCACCTCCGGATCCTCGAGCCCCCACGGGCTCACCGCGGTTGGCACCACGCTCTACTTCGTCGCCAACAACGGCACTGTCGGCGACGAGCTGTGGAAGTCCGACGGCACCGCGGTCGGCACGGTGCTGGTCAAGG
>JBBRUE010000716.1:0-4176 GCA_038248085.1 Myxococcales bacterium
GACATCCAGATGCCGAAGCTCACCGGCAGCGAGGCGATGGCGCTGTGGCCGGCCGATGGCCCGTTCGTCATCTTCTGCACCGCCCACGCGGAGCACGCGGTCGACGCGTTCGAGTCAGGCGCGGTCGACTACCTGCTCAAGCCGATCGAACCCGCGCGGCTGCAGAAGGCGCTCGATCGGGCACGCGACCGGGAGAGCCGGACCAAATTCGCTGCGGCGGTGCAGCACAGCCAGCTCTCGCGATTGGCGATCACCACGCGCCAGGGCGTCGTGCTCGTCGACCCCGCCAACGTCACTCACGCCACGCTCGAGGACGAGCTGGTGACGGTCTTCACTCGCGACGCGAAGCACCTCACCGACTTCACCCTGCAGGAACTCCACGAGCGGCTGCCGAGCTTCGAGCGGGTGCACCGGCGCGCCCTGCTCAACTTGAACGCGGTCGCGCGGTTGGAGCCCCTGGAGACCGGCGGCTACACCGCGCGCACGCACGAAGGCCACGCGGTCGAGATCTCCCGGCAGGCCGCGCGCGAACTGAGGAAGCGGCTGGGGCTGCGCAAGGGGCCGGGCGACGAAGACTGAGTTCCAGAGAGACGCACCTTCGCGGGCGCTGAACCACGCCACGCGGCGCGAGAGACGCAGTCACCCACGCTCAACGGCCCCGGGGCGGCGTGAACGGTCGCGAGGTCCCGGCACGGCGGTTGAAGAGTGCGGCGGCATGGAACCGACCCCGCCTCTCTCGCCGCGGTCTCACCCCCGACTTCGCTGGCTCTGGAACCAACACTGGGCGGGAGGCTTCTTCATCATCGCCTTCGCGGTGTGGGTGATCGCCGGGCAGGTCTCGAGCCGCACCGACTTCGCGTCGACCGAGCTCGCCCAGGACGTCGAGTCGCGCTGGGGGGCGCCGGTCGAGCAGGCCGCCCCGTCCCTGCGCGCGGTGCAGAGCGGCACCGTCTTCACCGAGCTCGCGCCGCTGTCCCTCTCGCAGCAACAGGTCGCGGTGCAGGCCACGATGAACTACCGCAAACGCGGGCTGGCCTACTTCTCCGGCTTCGACTTCACGTTCGACGGCACCTACCTCGCCGAGAACCCCGAGCCACACGACATCGACGTCGCCTTCGTCTTCCCCATCGAGGCGGACAAGTCGCAGGTGCTGTTGTCCGAGCTCGCGTTCGACGTCGATGGGGTCCCGTCGTCGCTCGACCTCGGTGCGCACGGCGACCGCCTGGTGTGGACGGGGCGCTTGCCAGTCGGCGGCCAGGCCCGGTTCCACATCCGCTACCGGGCGCGCGGCCTCGAGTCCTTCGTGTACCGGCTCGACCCCGAGCTCCAGGCGCGCAACGTGACGCTGAGCATCGACGTCACCGGCGGCGACAACATCGACTACCCGCCCTTCGTGCTGGCCGCGAGCGCGCGCACCGGCGGCGACGGCCACGCCACGCTGGAGTGGAAGTACCCCTCGCTCGAGTCGGGCGTGGCGATGGGCGTGATCCTGCCCTCGGTGAAGAAGTACGACGAGCTGATGGCCACCATGGCCTTCCGCGCGGTCGTCCCGGGGATCGTGTTCCTCGTGGGGCTGTCGCTGCTCTCGCTGCGCCATCGTCGCAAGCTGCTCATCTACGAGACGTACGTCGCGGCGGCGGCCTTCGGGTTCACCTCGGTGCTGCTGGCGTACCTCGGCGCGTTTCTCCACTTCCTCGCCGCGTGGGGCGTCACCATGACCGGCATGGGGTGCGCGGTGGTGCTCTACGTCTCGCGCCTCTTTCCGCAGGAGCGCCTGCATTGGCTCGCCGGTGCGTGGATCGCCACCCAGGTGTTGCCGACCCTCGCGGTGTTGCTCCCCGGGTACACCGGGCTCCTCTACACGCTGGAGATCCTCGCCGGCCTGCTCGCCGTGATGACCCTGGTGACACGGAAAGAGGTGCGCGCCTTCCTCTCTGATCGCCCGCTGGAGGTGACGTCATGATGCTCCTCGCACTGCTGCTCGCCGCGGCCCCCGCCAGCGCCGGAACGGTGACCTTGCCGCTCGATGAAGCCAGGTCGCTGCTGTCCACGAAAGACGAACCCGAAGCGCCGTTCTCCGCCGCGGTGATCAGCCAGCGCCTCGAGGGGCAGGTGACGGGCGACTCGGTCGAGGTGACCGCGACGTTCCAGGTCACGGTGATCGATGCAGGCCGGTGGAGCAGGCTCTCGCTGATCAAGCTCGACCCGACCGTGACCCTGCGAGAGGCGAGCGACGGCGAGGGCATGCTGGTGACGGCGCAGCGCGACGAGGTCGTCTTCATCTCGCGACAGCCCGGCACCTACGTGGTGGAGCTCAAGCTCACGGTGCGCGGCGCCGGCAGCCCGGTGCACACCGCGAAGGTGAGCCGCGGCGCTGACGCCAGAGAGGGCGTACTCCACGTCGACACGCCGGCGCCGGAGCAGCGACTGATGGACGGCGCTGACGTGCGCTCGATGGCGGGGCAGTGGGTGGTGCGGTGGACGGGGCGCACCGAGGCGCTGGTGGCGGTCGCGCGGCCCCCGATGGAGCCGGTCGTCACCGAGGCGCGGGTCCAGGTCGTGAGCACCGTCGAGGGCCGGGCGCGAATGACGGTGGAGTACCGGCTGGGGCTCGATCGAGAGCAGTCGTTCGGGCTCCGGCTGCCTCCCGACTGGACGCTCTCCCGCGTGAGCTGCAACGGCGCGGCGCGGGCCGTCCCGACGGGGCGAGAAGTCTCGATCCCGGTCGGGCCGCAGACGGCCGGGGGACACGACGGCGTGGTGGAGCTGACCCTCGAGCGCGACTTCGGCGTCTTTCACCTCTCGGGCCGACTCAACCTCGCGCTGCCCGGCGCGTCGTGGCCGACCTCGGTGGTGGAAGCGAGCGTGCACCTGCCCAACGTCTTCGAATACCACCGGCTCGGAGGCAGCCTCGAGCCCGAAGACGCCTCCGCGTGGACGCCGCCGAACCTGCCGGGCCTCGCGCTCCGTTACCGGCAGCACCTCGTGGCCTCGGCCGGCCCCACGCTCGAGCTGCGCTACTCGGTCAATCTCGAGAAGCGCTACTTCCGGGTTCGGCCCTAGAACGCCGATCGGGATGAATCACCAACGTTGGCGATCACTTGCGTTGACGATCGACGCATGAAGCAACGCGTGATCTCGTGAGCCCGCGCGCCGTTCGGCGCGCGGAGGCGACACATGAGCATCGCGAGATGGAATCCCCCCGAGGCGCTGTCCTTTGTCGAGCGGCAGTTCGTGAAGCGCATGGCCAGGACAGGGAAGCTGTTCGCCTTCCTGCGCGAGCAGAGGCACGCCATCTTCGACGACGCCTTCCAGGACGAGTTGGCCAAGATGTACCGCGACACGGGCGCGGGGGCAGATGCCGTAGCACCTGGGCTCATGGCCATGGCGACGCTGCTGCAGGGATACCTGGGCGCGTCGGACGCAGAGATGGTCGAACTCACCGTCTTCGACGCACGCGTGCAGATGGTGCTGGGCTGCATCGGCGCGCAGCAACCGCCGTTCTCTCAGGGCGCGTTCTCTGACTTCCGAGCGCGTCTCATCCGCCACGACATGGACAGGCGACTCTTGGAGAGGAGCGGCGAAATCGCCCGCGCCAGCAAAGGCTTCGACCCCAAGAAGTTGCCGCGGAATTTGCGGGTCGCCATCGACTCCAAGCCTTTGGAAGGCGCGGGCCGCGTCGAAGACACCTTCAATCTGCTCGGCCACGCCGCGCGGAAGGTCGTCGAGTGCGCAGCGGCGCTTCTGAAATGGAACGTCGCTCGCGTCTGTAGGGAAGCGGGAGTCCCCGTGCTGCTCGAAGCGAGCGTGAAAAAGGGGCTCGATGTGGACTGGAACGACGCCACCGAGAAAGCCGAGGCCATCAAGGTACTGACTGCCCAGCTGACCTCGCTCCTGGGCTGGTTGGAGCGCCGCTTGCCCGAGGAACTCGGCAAGCCGCCGCTCTCGGAAGACGTGGCGACGCTGAAGCAGATCCTCGACCAGAACACCGAGCCCGATCCCGGCGGAGGCGGGCTGCGGATCATCGACGGCGTCGCCGAAGACAGGCGCGTTTCCATCGAAGACCCGGACATGCGGCACGGCCGGAAGAGCAAGTCGAAGCGCTTCAATGGCTTCAAGCAGCATCTCGCTGTCGACCTCGGCACAGACATCATCCTCGCCGCCGTCGTCACGGCC
>JBBRUE010000717.1:0-4176 GCA_038248085.1 Myxococcales bacterium
ATGTGCCTGATGCCCCTGTCGACGCTGTGCGCGCTCACCGCCCTGGTGTCGGGCATCGCGAGCATCATTCGCACCACCATCACGCCCGGGCTCGATGGCCGGCTGCAGGCCATCGCGGGCGTGGTGATGTCGCTGGTGTGGGGCCTGTCGGTGACGCTGCTCGCGCTGTTCGTCGCCCGCGCGCACTGAGCTTCAGACCCGCTGCACGCCGTTCTTCGGCGAGAACAGCCCGGCCAGCCCGTCGAACACCTTCGCCAGGGGCGCCTTGCCGTGCTGCTCGAAGGGCGTCATCAGCCAGGCCGCGGCGTACACCCAGAGCACGAGGCCCCCGGTGAAGGCGAGGCTGGCGACGAAGGCGATGCGCATCAGGGTGACGTCCCAGTTGAAGTGGTGCGCGAGCGCCGCGCAGACCCCGCCGAGCGCACGGCCGGGCAGGTCGCGGGAGAGCCCGACGACATCACCCTGGCGCTGCGAACAGTGCTCGCAGCGCAGCGCGCGGGCGTCGATGTTCTTGAAGCACGAGGGGCAGGTCTTCAGCTCGGTGTCGGTCATGGCCACCGTACGAAGACGACCGGGGCCGATTGCAGGGCGTCTCAGCGCCAGACGCTGCCGAAGGTGACGCCAGTCCACGCGCCGACGCCCCAGGTGCCCGTCAGGTCAGGGGCGAGCATGAACTCCAGGCCCAGCCGCGCGCCGCGCCGCTCGCCGTTCTTCTGGCGACCGGGGAAGTTGAAGGACACCGCGAAGGGGAGGGCGGCGTGGATCGCCAGGCGATCGGTCCCGAGGAACGCGGTGTTGTGGAAGAGCGCACCGCCGATGCCCGCCGAGAGCGAGAGCCGGTCGATCGGGGAGAACTCGACCACCGCGGCGAGGCTGACGTAGTTGAGGAAGATCAACGTCGCCCCGCGGGCCTGCAGGCTCACCGAGAACCAGTCGTTCCACTGCAGGCCGACGCCGGCGGCGAGCCCGATGCCCACCAGGCCGAGGCCCCGGACCGAGCCCCCGCCGGCGACTCCTGCGAGCGAGGCGAAGAGGCGTGGCTCGTCGGAATGTGGGGGCGCCGGCGCGACGGCTGCGGGCTCGGAGGCGCTCGAGGGCGACTCGGGCTCCGCGGTCACCAGCGGAGGTGGACTCTGCGCCAGCGACAGGCCGCCCCAGAGCAACGCCGCCACCATCACCGAACGGGACTTCTTCATGACTACTTGCAGAGCTCGGCGGTCTTCGTGTCCCAGGCGACCAGGTTGTCGAGGACGATGTTGAGGAAGCCGTTGTCCTCGAGGGACAGGTTGAAGCCGCCGGCCTTGATGTCTCGCCACATGCCGTAGCCGTGAAAGATGCGGCCGGGCGCCTGCTCCCAGAAGACCTCGATCTGGTAGTCCTGCTTGAACCAGCTGGTGCTGGTGCTCGCGAAGGTCGCCGGCGCGGTGAGGTAGGTGCGCGCGATGAGGAAGTCACCCTTCGTCGGGCTGTCGGCCGCGGACTGCACGCGCCGGATGCCGCCCTTCAAGGTCGAGCTGTAGACGTCGTCGATGGGCAACGCTGCCTTCGCCTCGACGGTCCAGGAGAGCACGTTGGTGCTCCTGGCGACGAACGCATCGGCGTCGCTGGTGTAGCTGCGCACGTACGACTTGTAGACGTCGGTGTACTGGCGCGCCTGGTCCTGCGCGATGAGGATGCCCTGCAGCTTGTCGAGGGTGCAGTCGAAGAGGTTGACCACCAGCACGCCGCGCGCGGTCGAAGGATCGTTCGCGTCGAGGCCGACGTTGGTCAGATCAGTCGCCACGAGGCGCTCGCGCATCTGGCCCTTGAGTGGTGCGGTGCGGGTGTCGGCCTTGCCCGAGACCGCGAGCTTGGCGGCCGCGTCGATGAGCGTGGCGTCGTCGGCCGTGTCCCCGTGCACCCAGAACCAGCGGAGGTTCGCGTCGACGGCCTCGGGGGCGAGGGAGGGCGGGGTGCTGTTGAGGCACCCGGTGGCGATCAGGGCGAGGAGAAGGTTTCCGCGGAACATCCAGACTCCATATCTCCGGTCGGCAGGGCGAGGCGAGCCTTGACCCCCCGCGCCATCTCTGAGACGCGGCGCCCATGTCACGCGCGGTGGTTCTGTTTCTCCTGGCCGGCTGCGCGACGCTCCCGGCCGTCACGCCTTCCCTTCCGTCTCTGAAGAAGCACGCCGACGGCATCGACTGGAACCAGGCGGGCGACGAGACCGTCACCGTGCTCTCCGACTACCTCAAGGTCGACACCCGGAACCCTCCGGGCAACGAGACGCGCGGGGCGCACTTCTTCGCCGAGCTGCTCGCCCGCGAGGGCATCGAGTCGTCGATCCACGAGTTCGCCCCGGGCCGCGGTTCGCTCGTCGCGCGCCTGAAGGCCGACGGCCCCGCCACCGACAAGCCGCTGTGCCTGCTCTCGCACCTCGACGTGGTGCCCGCGGAAGACGCGGAGTGGCCGGCCGACGCGCAGCCCCTCTCGGGCGTGGTGAAGGACGGCTTCGTGTGGGGCCGGGGCGCGCTCGACATGAAGGGCATGGGGGCGCTCGAGCTGATGACGTTGGTGCAGCTCAAGCGCGCGAAGGTGCCGCTGCGGCGCGACGTGTTGCTGCTCGCCGTCGCAGATGAGGAGGTCGACAACGGGGGCATGCACCTCCTGGTCGACACGATGTGGAGCGAGCTCGACTGCGGCGTGGTGTTGAACGAGGGCGGCATCGGGTTGCCGGGGCTGCTCTTCGAAGGGCAGACCGTGTTCCCCATCACCGTGGCCGAGAAGGGCACGCTGTGGCTGCGCATGGTGGCGAAGGGCGAGGCGGGGCACGGGAGCACGCCGGTCCCGGGCCGTGCGCCCGAGAAGCTGCTGCGCGCCATCGCGAAGGTGAACGAGCGGAAGCCGAAGCCGCACATCCACCCCGCGCTGTACGAGTTGCTGGCCCGCGTCGGTGCGCATCGCGGAGGCGTCTCGGGTTTCGTGCTCTCGCACCCGGCGCTGGTGGACCTGCTCGTCACCGGGAAGTTGATGGGCGTGCCCCCGACGCGCGCGGCGCTGACCAACACCTGCCAGGTGACCGGCTTCGAGGGCAAGGGCAGCGCGCCCAACGTCATTCCTTCCGAGGTCGCGGCCATCGTCGACTGTCGCGTGCTGTCCGGCGTGGTGCCCGAGACGCTGCTGGCCGAGTTGAAGGTGTTGCTGGGCGACGAGGTGCAGCTCGAGGTCATCCAGTCTGAGCCTCCGTCGGAGTCGACGTGGGATGACCCGTTCTTCGACGCGCTCGTCCGTCAGCTCACCGCGGGCCGCACCGACGCCGTCGCGGGGCCGGCGATTTCCCCGGGGTTCACCGACTCGAACCTCGCGAGGCCGAAGGGGGCGAAGGCGTTCGGCCTGGTGCCCTTCGAGGTCGACGCGGAGCTGCTGGGCACGATGCACGGCAAGCGTGAGCGGGTCCCGGTGGCGCAGGTGAAGCGGGGGCTCGAGATCCTCTTCCGCTCGGTGGTGGACGCCGCGGGCCGCCCGTGACTGCGCTGCTGCTGTCGCTGGTGCTGGCGCAGTCGACGGCCTGGCCCCAGCGCATCGACGCGGTGGAGGTGCGCGGCGTCTCGTGGACGAAGGAGTTCGTCGTGCTGCGCGAGCTCCCCTGGCGCGCCGGCGACACGGTGACTGAAGAGGCGTGGGACCTCGGCACCACGCGCCTGTGGAACATCGATCTCTTCAGCCAGGTGAACGCGAAGGTCGAGGTGCGCGACGACGGGAGCCGGGTCGCGGTCTACGAGATCGAAGAGCGCTTCTCGCTCAACCCGCTCTTCTCGTTCGGCGTGGGCGGCGGGCGGTGGTGGTTCCGCGCCGGGGCCAACGACGTGAACTGGTTCGGCCGGTTCCTCGAGTGGGGCGTGCGTTACGAGCGCTTCGACCTCTACAACGGCGGGCAGGGCTGGCTGCGAGACCCGCGGCTGTTCGGCAAGCGGCTGATGGGGCTGCTGCAGGTCGACTACCTGTTCCGGCCGCGGCCCGAGTACGTGCGGCGCCGGCTCGGCGGCATCGCGGAGCTCAGCGGGGAACTCAACGACGTCACCCGCACCGGCCTCAAGCTCGAGGTGTTCCGCGACGAGTACCTCGACCCACTCGAGGGCGCGCCGGTGCTCCCGCCGACGTTGCTCGCGGGGCAGCTGACGACGTTCCAGCGCATGG
>JBBRUE010000718.1:0-4171 GCA_038248085.1 Myxococcales bacterium
AGCCCCTCCCGCCGTTGCGGCGGCTGGCTGCGGTCATCGGCCCGTCACTGGGCGCGGCGTGGTGCCTGTTCGTCGTGCGCTGGCTGGCGGCCCGGCACCTGGGCGGCGCTGCGTCGTTGACGTGGGTGGCGCAGGGCGCGGCGGGCCTCTTCGTGGCGATCGGCGCGGCGTCGGCGTACCTCTCCTTCGCCGTCGACGTGGTGGAGCCGAAGCTCGCGGTGCGCCCCAAGGTGCGGCAGGCGTGGCTGCGGTTGCGCATCGCGCTGGCGCGGCTCCCGGCGGGCGCGGCCCGGCAGCGGTTGCACGGGCTGGTGCGGGCGGGCGCCGAGCGGTGGGTGCAGGCCGAGGCCGAGCGCGAAGAGGTGCTCACCGCGGTCGACGCGCAGCTCGCCCACGACGCGCAGGAGGCGGTCGACGCGATCACCGCCCGGCTCACCGAGACCGCCGATGCCGAGCTGCGCGGCCACCTCGAGCAGTCGCTGCGGGTGCAGCGCGACACGCTCGAGCAGCTCGCGGGGCTCCAGCGCCGCTTCGATCGCGCCGAGGCGCGCGCGGCGGCCGAGGCCAGCTGGCTCGAGACGGCGGCGTTCTCGATCGAGCTGACGCCGCGAACGCCCACGGCCCTCGACGACGTGCTGCATCGCCTCGACACGCTCAGCTCCTTGTCGGCCCAGCGAGCGGCAGTCTAGAACTCCAGCTTCTTCGCCACGTTCTGGTTCGAGCCGATTTCGATCTCGTTCGCCTTCGGGATCGACACGCTGCTCCAGGGCCCTGAGGCGCCGCTCACCCTGACCTTCTGCCGTAGCGCGCGTAGACCACCGGCAGCACCAGCAGGTTCAGCACCGTCGAGCTCACCAACCCGCCGAGCACCACCACCGCGAGCGGGTGCTCGATTTCATGCCCAGGCGTGTCGCCCGCCACCACCAGCGGCACGAGCGCCAGGCCCGTCGCGAAGGCCGTCATCAGAATCGGCCCCAGCCGCTCGAGGCTGCCGCGCACGACGAGCTCCACCCCGAAGGGTACGCGCTCTTCTTCCTCGAGCTGTCGATAGTGCGTGACGAGCAAGATGCCGTTGCGCGCGGCGATGCCGAGCACCGTCACCAGGCCCACCAGCGACCCCAGCGACAGCACCCCGCCGGCCAGCCACGCCCCGGCCGCGCCGCCCACCAGCGCGAAGGGCAGGCTCGCCGCCACGAGCGCCGTCCGTCGGGCCGAGCGCAGGTCGAGCGCCAGCACCGCGATGATGAGCAGCAGCGAGAGCGCCCCGAAGCCGACCAACCGGCGAGACGCCGCCTGCCGCTCCTTCCACTCGCCCAACACCTCGGCGTGGTGCGCCGCGGGCAAGGGCGTGGCCGCCACCACCGCGTCGACCGCGCGCGCGACCTGCGCCAGGTCACCCTTCACCTCGAGCGACAGGTCGAGCCGCCGCGAGGCGTTCTCGTGCAGCAACAGGTTCGGCACCGGCTCGATGGTGAAGCGCGCCACGTCGTCGAGCCGCGCCCGCTGGCCAGACGCGGCGTCGACTTCGGCCGCGCGCACCGCCCCGAGGTCTTCGCGAAACGCCTCGGGCCCGCGCACCACGACGGGAATGGTGCGACCCGGCTCGATGAGCTCACCCACGCGCTGACCGCGCACCAGCAGGTCGACCGCGCCGCGCACGTCGCTGGCGAGAAACCCCAGCCCCGCCGCCTCGGGCCTCACCTCGGCGTGGACCTCGGGCACCAGCACCTGTTGCTCGACGCGCACGGCGGTCACCCCCGGCACCTCGCGCAGCCCCTTCGCCAACCGCTGGGCGCTCGCGCGCAGCACGTCGAGGTCGGGCCCATACACCCGCACCACCACCGCGCCCTGGGCGCCGCTGAGCACCTCGGTGATCTTCTCGCGCAGGTAGGTCTCGAGGTCCTTCCGCAGCCCGGGGTAGTTCGCCAGCACCGCCTGGACGCGGGTGGTGATGTCGTCGTGGCTCACCTCGTCGGCGACGTGAATCCACAGCTCGGCGAAGTTGGTGCCGACGATCTCATCAGCGGCCTCGGCGCGACCGAGGTGCGCGCCAAAGCTGGTGACGCCGGGCAGCGCGCGCAGGTCGCGGCTCACCCGCTCGGTGCTGCGGCGCAGCGCGGCCAGCGAGGTGCCGGGCTGGGCGACCCAGTGCATGAGAAAGTCGTTCTCCTTGAAGTCAGGCAGGAAGCCACTCGAGAGCTGGCTCGTGCCCACCGCCGCGAGCACCATGGCCGCGCCGCCCAGCCCCATCACCAGCCGGGGCCGCGCGAGCAGCCGGGGCAACACGGCCGCGTACCAGCCGCGCAGCTTGACCAGCAGCGGCGACTCGCGGGCATCGAGCCGCGAACCGGGCAGGAGCACCAGTGAGAGCGCCGGCGTGACGGTCAGCGCCATCAGCAGCGACGCCAGCACCGCCACCCCGTAGGCCATCGCCAGCGGGCGGAAGAATGCGCCCGACAGCCCCCCGAGGAACCACACCGGCAGGAACACCAGCACCACGATGGCCGTCGCGTAGACCACCGCGCTGCGCACCTCGAGCGAGGCGCGCAGCACCACGCGCAGCGGCGGTCGGCGCCCCGCGTTCTCGCCCAGCCGTCGATAGATGTTCTCTACGTCGATGATGGCGTCGTCGACCACCTCCCCCAGCGCGATGACCAACCCCGCGAGGATCATGGTGTTCAACGTCACGTCGAAGAGCCGGAGCACCAGGAACGTCGAGGCCAGCGAGAGCGGAATGGCGATGGAGCTGATGAGCGCGGTGCGCCAATTCCACAAGAAGAGCCACAGCACCATGATCACCAGCGCGCAGCCCAGCAACAGCGCGTGCTCGAGGTTGTGAATCGAGCGCTCGATGAAGGACGCCGGTCGAAAGATGTGCGCGTCGATGTCGACGCCAGGCATCGCGGGCGCTACCGCGGCGATGACCTCGTCGACGTGGCGGGTGATCTCCAGCGTGTTGCCCCACGGCTGTTGCTCGACGACCAGCAGGAGGCCGGGCACGTCGTTGACCACCGCGTCGCCGATGGGCGGCGCGAAGGTGTCGGTGACGGTGGCGACGTCGCCGACCCGCACCACGGCGCCCCCGCGCGCGGCGATGGGCAGCTGGGCGAGGTCATCGACGGTGCGCACCACCGCGCGGGGGGTCAGCGGCAGCCGCTGATTCGGCCCGTCGACGAAGGCGCCGGCCATGGGCTGGGTCGCCCCGCGCACTCCGCGCACCAGCTCATCGACGCCCACGCCCTGGGCCTGCAGCCGCGCGAGGTCGAGCTCGACGTGGTACTCGCGCTCGCGCGCGCCCCACACCGCGACGTTCGCCACGCCGGGAATCGAGAGGAGCCGGGGCCGCAGCGCCCAGCGCACCAGCTCGGTCAGCTCGACCTGACTGAGCGTCTTCGAGGTGAGCCCGACCTTCAGCGCCCGGCTGGTCGACGAGAGCGGCGCCATGAGCACCGGCGCGCGCACGCTCGCGGGCAACACAGCCGCTGCGCGCCCGAGCCGCTCCTGCACCCATTGGCGGGCGGCCAGCAGGTCGACGTCGCGGTCGAACAGCAGCACCACCGACGAGAGGCCGAGCACCGACTTCGAGCGAACCGTCTTCACGGTCGGCACCCCGGCGAGCACGTTCTCGAGCGGCGTGGTGACCAACTGCTCCACCTCGAGGCTCGACAGCCCCGGCGCCTCGGTCTGGACCTCGACGGTGGGGGGCGCGAACTCGGGGAAGGCGTTGATGGGCGAGCGCAGGCCCGCGTCGATGCCCGCCCCCATCAACAGCACCGCGAGCAGCAGCACCAGCCACCGCCAGCGCAGGCTGTGTTCGATGAGCGAGCGAATCATCGGTCGGCTCCAAGCTCGAAGCCCCACAGCTCCACGGCTCCGACCCAGACCACCTTCGCACCCGCAGGCAGGCCCCGCGCCACCACCTGCGCGTCACCCTCGCGAAAGGCGACCTCGACGCGCTGTCGGCGAAAGTGGTGCGGCTCGGTCTGCACGTAGACCCACGCGCCCCCTTCGGCGTCGCGCAGCACGCTCGAGAGGGGCACCGACACCGCGCTCGCCGACGCGGGCGCGCCCTGCAGCCGCACCACGTCTCGTTCGCCTGGCGACCAGGCGCTGTCGGGGGTCAGGGAATGAAAGACATCGACCGTGCCCCGCGCCGCGTCGGCCGAGGGAG
>JBBRUE010000719.1:0-4167 GCA_038248085.1 Myxococcales bacterium
CACGATGACGACCTCGTAGCTCCCGGTGACCGAGTACGACGCGTTCTCCTCGGCGGCGGTGAAGGTCGCGCCGGTCACGCCGCCGAAGACGCGGTTGGGCGACGCCGTGAGCAAGACCGTGGCCGTGGTGCGTGTCGGCGCGCCGTCGATGGTGACCGCGACCTCGATGGTCGCCCTGTCGCCGACCAGCGTGGAAGGCGCCCGATAGCCCGCACACAGCGAGCCGGTGGAGGTGAGGAACTCCTGCCCTTCCACGGCGCCGACGTCCGCGGTGAAGCGTGCTGAGAACGTCGAGACCGCCGCGCCGCTCGCCGTGGCCGTCACGCAGATCTGCGCGGTCGAGTTGGCACCGATCGTCGACGGGGTCGCTGTCGCCACCGCCGCCATCGGCTCGCTCGCGATGAAGACCACCGGGGCCACGTCGAGCCCTCCTTTCCGGGCGTCCTCGGAGTCGGCGTTGACGGTCACGACGATGGCGTGGGGGCGCGGGGAGGTCATGGGGCGTGAAAAGCGCACCGCCTCGGCGGTGCCGGTGAGGCTCTCGATGACGCCAGGGCTGACGGCACCGGTGACTTCGAAGGAGAACTGCACCGGGCCGGTCCGCTCACGCCGGCCGTCGGCGGCGACCAGGTCGAAGCCCACGTCGAGGGAGAGATTCGGATCCGTCGCTGCGAGCAGCGGATCGCCGTCGACGACGATCTCGTAGTGCGCGCACTGTGGAGCGCTCGGCGGGCTGGCCCCCAGGAGCTGCACCACGGAGGAGGCCTTGTCGTGGAGGCGGAGCCAGTCCGAGACCGTTTTCACCTCGTGCCCCGGATCGCTGCACAGCGGCTCCTGGAACGCGGCCAGCAGGGTCTGCGCGGTGGCCGCCAGCGCGGCCTGCAGGCGCGTCGACGCGCCGTCGAACGTCTCGGTCCCGCGGATCGCCGCGGGCTCCGCTCCGAGGTCCGCCGTCTGCACCGCCGACTGCCAGCCCCCAAGCACGGCGCTGGCCGTCGCCAGCTTCGCGACGCTCCCGCCCGCCCTCGCGACCGCGGGCTCGATGATGCGCCGCAACCGGTCGCCGAGCCCAAGCGCCGTGGCCTCGGTCCCGTCCGCGACCGCGTCGACGATGGCCTGGTCCTCCGGCGACAGGAGCGCGCGCAGCGCCTCGCGCCTCGCCACCGCGGCGCTGGAGAAGTGCGCGATGGGAATGGAGACGCCGCCGCCCTCGACCGGCGAGGTGAACGCGAGCTCTCCCACGGTGCTGCCCGCGCTGAAGGTGAGGCCGATGAGCACCTGCCCTTCCGGCGCAGGGCTGACGATGAGGGTCGCCGGCAGGGCGAACGTGAGGCCGTCGGGGCTGAAGCGAACGGCTGGCGCGCCCTTCAGGCCGGGGAGTTCCACCGGCTCGACGCTGATGGTGGTCTCATCAGCGAGGGCGCCCGCCGGCACGTCGAGCACCATCGTGTGCCCGCCGGCACTCACGGTGATCGTGCCACCCGACCCGTCGAGCGTCGCCGTGACTGGCGCGCCCAACGAGGTCTGTCCGACCGGCGCGGGTACACACGACAGGGCGCTGAAGGTGGCGGCGACGAGGGTCGCCAGGAGCGTCGCGGTTCGTGAGGGCATCCGGCGATTTTACACCCTCCGACCGCGTGCGTCTGCCGGGGACGCGCGCCTGTCGAAGGACGGGACGTGCAGACCCTGCTCGACGGGGAGCCGGCTACCGCGGCAGCACGCCCTTCGCCTTCGCGGTGAGCCACGACGCGCCGAGGAACCCGTAAGCGAAGCCAGGGCGAAAGAGGTTGCGGTACAGCCAGCCGACGCCCGGCACGGCGGCGATCATGTCGGCGAAGCTCCACATCTCTTCGTGCGCGCCGATGAGGAACTTCACGTCGCGGCCCTCGCCGCCCTCGTCGCTCACCACGAAGTCGAACACCAGGATGGTGCGCAGAGGGTAGGTGTGGAGCGGCTCGAGGAGCTTGAGCTTCATGATGCCGTCGGCGATCGCGCGGCCGCTGCGGGTCGACGGCTCATACGTCACGTTGAGCTGCGCGAGCTCGAAGTGGAACTTGAGCATCGTGTGGAAGCCCGCGAGCCCGAGCCGGTACTTCGCCAGGCCCACGCCGTGCTGCCAGGGGTCGACGAAGCTGACGTCCTCGGCGAGCCAGGGGCGCACCTGCGCGTCGACCTCCGGCGCGGGCACGTCGGTGTCGTAGAGAACGTGGGTGAGCCGGCGGAAGTGCGCCTCCAGCTTCGGGATCAACTCGGGGTGCGGCGTGTCCATGACGGCTTCGAGCCTGCTCCCATCCAGTCCGCGCGTGCACTCCCCGGATGGCGGCGCTCGAACTCAGAAGCTGAAGGGGAACGTCACCGGGTCCGCCGCCGCCACGGTGTGCCGACGAAAATGCATCGCGGTGATCGTCGCGGTCAAGCAACTCAGCAGCGATGGCGGCGGTGACTGCGTCAGGGCCACCACGTCGCGCGTCTCGCCCGACGGAAGAATGCGCCATTGCATCAGCAGCTTCCCGCCCGGGCCCTCGTTCTGCCGTCGATGGGCCCCGATACAGGCAGAAAACGCTTCCTCCTGAGCCATGATGCCATCCGTCACGTCAGTCGCAGTGAGCGTCGGTGAGCCGATTGGGCCCGAGGGTTCGGGCTCCGAAGGGAGCGGCTTCGCCTGGGGCGAGGTCACGCACCCACAACCGAAGAGAGCGAGGACCATCAACGAGGTGCGCATGGCGCATGGTGTTCCGCGCGAGCGGTGCGCGCAACCACTGCCGTCAGACAGCCGAAGCCGCGAGCCGAACCCACGCCCCGAGGTTCTCGGCCGTCGAGGTCGCGGTGAGCCGGTGATCGTCCTCGACCTCGAGGAGGCGCGCGTTCGTGCCCCGCACCAGCGAGCGCGAGTGTTCGAGCGGCACCGTCTCGTCTTCGCGGCCGTGCACCACGACGATCTTCGACGCGTCGGCGGGCAGCACCGGTGACGGCATCCACCCCCGGCCGGCGACGAGCCGATGCGCGGGGCACAGCAACACCGTCGGTCCCTTCCAGGCGCCGCGGGCGAGCAACTCCACGGCGACCGCCCCGCCGAACGACGACCCGACCACCACGTCGATGGCGTTCGTCTCGAGCAACTTCACCTGCACCGCCACGCTGCGCCGGAACATGCGCCGCAACAACGGGGGCCGTACGAACCGTTGCAGCACCGCGATCGCCACCATCGCGATGATGAAGCCGGTCACCCCGCGCAGGGCCACGCCGACGCCGACACCCGCGACGATGGCCAGCAGCACCGCGATGACCACCGGGTCTCGCAAGATGGCCTTGCGACCACACGGCATCTGGCCCGCGACGACCTGGACGCCGGCCTCCTCGAGCGCGAGGGTCTTCTTCCCCCGGGGGCCGGACTCGAGCCCGTGAACGTACAGCGCGGTGGTGGGCATGGGCGCGGCGACAAATGCGGCCCGGCCGTCCCAAATGCAAGGGCGCCCTGCGGCGGCGGCTCACTTCAGGCCGAAGGCGTTCTTCACTTCCAGAACTGCCACCAGCGCTTCGGGTTCGGCGGGGGCGTCGGCAGCGCCTTCTCGGGCGGTACCTCGCCGGGCGCGGGCTTCACGTCGCCCTCGCGCAGCGCGACCCCCGAGAGCCGCTTGCGGCCCTTCACGTCGAACACCGGCACGTCGGCCTCGGTGAGCTTCGCCAGCAGCTCCGGGTCTCGCTTGGCGAACGCGGTCTCCTTCGCGGCCATCGTCGGCGCGCCCTCGCCCTTCGGGTTGCCACCCCACACGCCGTAGAGCGGGTCGGTGCACGCGACCTCGCCCGTCCACGGGTAGCGGATGGCGTAGCGGCCCTGGAAGTTGTTGTACTGCGACTCGATGGCCGTCTGGCGCAGGCCCTCGGCCTCGCGGTCGAACTCGCGCCCACCCTCGATGGGCTTGGCGGCGCGGAACACGAGGTCTTCGCCCAGCGACGTCCTGTCGTAGCGGGCGTGGAGCCGCGTCAGCACGTAGTTGTTCGACGGGTCGAAGCCGGCCTGGTCCGTCCCCTGGCCCAGAACGTCCTTGCCCAGGGTGATCATCTCGGCCTCGCTCAGCGGCGCGGTGGGGCAGGGGTCACACGAGGTCGCCTGCCACGCGTACTCGGTGATCACCGCGTTGGGGTTCTTCTTGAGCGTGCGGTCGA
>JBBRUE010000720.1:0-4164 GCA_038248085.1 Myxococcales bacterium
CTCCCTCTCTCCCGAAGGGGGAGAGGGTCGGGGTGAGGGGCCGTATACGCGTCGACGGAGGCGGATCTGCGCGAGCGGGTTCTCCGCGGCTCGCGGAAGGCGACTGGTTCCGATCCGCTTCGGCTACGGTCGGCGCCCTTCATGACTTCCCCCGCCGCACCCGATCTCTCGACGGAGGTCGCCCGCATCGACACCTGGCAGCTCCGCCGCAGCAGCAGTGACCTCTACGCGCGCGCGCTGATCGGACCGATCTTCTACCTGCTGGCGTGGGTGGTGATCCTCGCGGTGTCCACCTACGTCCAGCGCTGGTCGTGGCCGGTGGTCTTGCCGACGCTGGTCTACGGCGGCCTGTGGTTCGCGCGGTACCGGCACCGGGTCCCGGCCGACGATGCACCGCCCGCTGCGTTCGAGCGGTGGGTGCGCACCCACTGGCTGCTGATCTTCGTAGGCTCGGCCGCCTGGGGCGTGGTGCCGGCGGTGGTGGGCTGGCTCGAGGGCACGCCCAACAGCGTCATCCTCGTCACCGCGTTGGCGACGATGGCGTTCTGCACGGCGACCAGCCACTCCTTCGCGATGCACCCGGGGCGAGCGCGGGTGAGCATCCTCCTGCTCATCCTCCCCGGGGTGACGGTCTTCGTCTGGCCCTCGCTCGACCTGCGCTCCACCGGCATCACGTTGCTGATCTACAGCTTCTATCTCCTCGCCAACCTGCGTCGCACGGCGGCTGAGTACGCGCACCAGCTCGCCACCGAGCTCGAGCTCCTGCGCAGCCGGGCGGAGCTGGCGCTGTTGTCGCTCACCGACGACTTGACCGGCCTGCCGAACCGCCGCAACTACGAGCCGGTGTGGGCGCGGGCGGCGAGCAACGCGGTGCGCCTGAAGACGCCGCTCGCGCTGCTGATGCTCGACCTCGATCACTTCAAGCAGGTGAACGACCAGCACGGCCACGCGGCGGGCGACGCGAGCCTGCGTCACTTCGCCGGGCTGCTCCGCCAGCACTTCCGCCGCGACACCGACTTCATCGCGCGCCTCGGAGGCGAGGAGTTCGTCGTCGTCCTCCCCGGCACCACGCAAGAGGCCGCGATGACGTTCAGCGAGCAGCTGCGCGCGACCCTCGCTGCCACGCCCTGCCGCTTCGATGGCGTGGAGATTCCGCTGACCGTCAGCATCGGCGTCTCGGTGCTCGATGAGACTGTGGGCCCCGAGGTCACGTTCAAGCGCGCCGACGCGGCCTGCTACGCGGCGAAGGACGCCGGTCGCAACCGGGTCGCCGCGTGGAGCCCCGAGCTGTCCTGAGTCACGACGTCGAACCTCAGTCGATGAGGCCCGCGCGACGGCTGGCGGCGAGCGACTCCACCGCGTCGATGCGGCGCACCACGTCCTTCAACTGCTCGGCGAACGCGCGCCGCCGCTCCACCAGCGCCTCGCGTCCCCCCGGTCCCGGGGCGAGCAGGCTGCGGTTCCCCGCGAGCTTGAGCGCGGTGGCGAAGAGCACCTTCGACACGCTCTCCTCCGAGTGCACGCGCTTCTGCAGCACGTACTGCCGCCCCAGCGAGAGGCACCGGTCGACGAACGGTCCTTCCTCGATGGCCTCGGCTGGGTCCTGGCGCTGCAGCACATCGGCCACGGTGCGCCACGCATCGACGAACGGCCGCAGAATGCGATGCGCGCTGAACGGCTTGAAGCGGCGCACCACGTCTTCGACATCGCCCTCGGCGAGGCGGGCCTCCCACTCCGGCGCGTGGAACGAGAGTTCCTCGGCGAGCGCCTTCCGGTACGCGTCCTTCTCCGCGAAGAAGAACTCGAACTTGAGCAGGTCGCGCAGCCGCATCGCCTCGTCATCGAAGGCCTGCCGCTTGTCGCCCGGCGCGGTGGCGGCGTGCAGCAGGGCGAGCTCCGCGATGGAGGCGGTGACGAAGAAGTGGAGGATGGTGTTCCGGTAGTACGCCGCGGTGAGGAACTGGTCCTTCACCAGCATCCACACCGGCTCGGGGCCCTCGTCGAAGCACTGCACCACGCCGTTGGCAGCGAGGCCTTGCAGGTGGCGCGTGACGTTGGCCGCGGTCTCGAGCTCGTCGAGCGGCGTGGTCGACGGCAGCCCGCGCTTCTTCGCGTAGCGCACCAGGTTCTTGAGCAGGTAGAGCAGCTCGTCGACCGACACCGCGCGTTCTCCTGCGCCGAGCAGGGCGAGCGAGAGGGCGGCGTTCGGGGTGATGGGGGTGACGCCGTTGATGCGGTGGCAGACCTCGAAGGCCAGCTTCTGCACCGGGAGGTTCTTCTCTTCGGGGTCCGCGCTCGCTGACGCGTCGGGCGCTCCGAGCGTCGCGCGCAGTGACACCGGTTCACCGAAGCACACGTGGATGTTCCCGTAGCGCCGCTTGAGCGAGCGGAGCACCCCGAAGAACCACCCCAGTCCCTCCTTCTGTTTCGCGCCGCCGCGGGCCTCGTGCGAGTAGTCGCCGACGTCGGAGATCTGGTCGTAGACGATGGCCACCGGCACCAGCAGCACGTCGTCGGCCCGTCCGCGGCGCCAGGCGTCGACCACGTAGGCGAGGATGCCGAAGCGCGGCGGGAGCAGCTTGCCGGAACGGGAGCGGCCGCCCTCGATGTACCACTCCATCGAGAAGCGCTTCTCGACGAGGAAGTCGACGTATTGCCGCAGCACGAACTTGTAGACCGGGTTGTCCTTGAACGACCGGCGGATGAAGAACACCCCGGTGCGCCGGACCAGCGGGCCCACCGGGAAGAAGTTCATGTTGATGCCGCCGGCGGTGTGATTCGGCGGCGCGCCGTTGTCGTAGAGGAGGAACTGCAGCATCGCGTGGTCGAGGTTCGACTTGTGCGAGGGCAGGAAGACCACCGTCTGGCCCGGCTTCGGCGCGAGCAGGCCCTGGAGCTTCGCGCGGTCGTAGCGCACCTGCTCGCCGTAGCCCTGTCGGTACACCACGCGGATCGCGCGGTGTACGAGGTCGATGACGTAGGGGCTGACCCGCGCGGCGATTTCCCGCAGGTAGTGCTCGGCGCGCCGCTTCACCCGCTCGGGCGCCAGCCCTGTCGTCGTCGCCAGCGACGCGAGGCCGGCGCGGAACTCGCGGTGCGCGAGGATCTCCTGGCGGACGAAGCGCGGCACCTTGTACCGCGCGCCCCGCAGCGGCCGCTCGGCCCGCTCGAGCGCGAGCGCGGCCTGGCGGAGAACGAACTGCGCCAGCGCCGAGGGGTCGGGGTCCTTGTCGCCGCCTCCGCGCACCCAGCGCTCGCGCAACGCCGAGGCCGGCGCGGGATCGCCGGCGATGACGCGGCAGCGGTCGGGGTGCCGCGCGAGCACCCAGCGCTTGCCAAACCACCCCGGCGCGCGCGGGTTGCCCAGGGTGAGGAGGTCGAACAGGCGCACCGCGCGCTCGCCTTCGCGTTCCCGCGGGAGCCACGCCACCCGCACCGGGGTGAACACCGGGTCGTCACCGCGGGCCAGCCGCGCCGCCAGCGCCGGATCGAGCCGGCCGGCGTCCCACGCGCGCGTGGAGGGAATGCGGATCGACTCGACCTGCGCCGCGGGGTGTTGCTTCGCGATCCACTCGTCCACCAGCCGGCGCTCGAGACCGCTGCCATCGACCAGGAAGACCTGCGACTGCGCGGCGTTCGTCACGTCGTCGACGCTACTTCGAGGGAGTCCGCGTCCCCAACGATGTCTGGACGAAGCGCGATGACGCGCGCCTTGCTCGACAGCACCGGGGCCGGTTCTTCACGGCGCGAGGACCACCCGCAGCAGGTATTCAGATTGCCCGCCAGGCGTCCACGTCACCAGGCGCGTGATGCCCGGCGCGAGCCCCCGCAGCAGCAGCTCGTCTTCGCCGCTGCGCTCGGCGCTGGCGAGACGGCCCTCGCCCACGGCCGCGCGGATCACCCCCGGCACCACGAGCACCCGCAGCTCACCGACCACGACCTCGAACTGAAGCGGGCTGAGGGCGGGCGCGCGCTCCGACCCGGTGAGCCGAGGCCACCCCGCCACCACCACGGCACCACCCGCGAGGGCGACGAGCGCGACGAGGACCATGGCGCCCGCGCGGGAACGTCGCGAAGGGGAGGATGTGCTCCCGCGCAGCGCGGCCAGCAGGTCGGTCATGCCGGGGAAGCGTGCCTGTGGCTCGAGTGAGAGCCCGCGCCGGA
>JBBRUE010000721.1:0-4164 GCA_038248085.1 Myxococcales bacterium
AGCGGCCCCTCGCCCAGCGCGAAGGTGACCACGCGCGCGAGCGGCGAGCCGTTGAACGTGCCGCGCACCGCGATCGCGAGGTTGGTGCGGCCCGGCCCGCGGTTGAAGGCCACCTCGAACGTGCGCGTCTCGCCGGCCGTCACGGTGCCCTCGGCGAGCAACGACGCCGGGCTGGTGAGTGTCAGGCCGTCCAGCCCGGAGGCGACGACCGACACGCCGGTGCCGGCCCCTTCGAAGCGCAGCTTGAGCTTCGCGCTCTTCTCGGTGAGCTCGGCGTCGACCGCCACCGGGGCGGAGCGCTTGCCTTCGGCGGGCAGGGGCGCGGAGACGGTCGTCGGCTTGGGCTCCTGGTGAGAGCAGGCCGCGACGAGGATCAAGGTCGAGAGGAAGAGAGTTCTCATGGGCTCGTGAAGTTGAGGGTGACGGTGTAGTCGCCTGCGATCGTCCCGAAGCCGGTGAGCACCACCACGTAGGTGGCGCCGGCCTGGGAGGTGAAGCTGAAGGTCTCCGCCCCGCTGGTGGTCGCGTCCGCCGAGCCGACCACCACGCCGCGCTGGTACGCGCTGATCGCGACGTCCTGGGCGGCGCTCGCCCTGAGGGTGACCCGTGAACCGTTGCCGGTGAACACGTAGTACTGGTTCTGCTGCCACGAGTTGGGCGGGTTGCCACCACCCAGCGCGATGCTCCCGGTGTACGGCAGGGGCGCGTCGGTGAACATGCCGCGCAGCCCGGTGTCCCCGTCGCCGAAGTCGCTGCTGATCGGCCCGATGTTGTAGCGGGCGAGCAGCGCGTTGATCGCGCTGGGGCTCGCCCCGGGCTGCGACTTGAGCGCGGTGACGAAGGAGGCGAGGGTGGTCACCGACTGCGTGCTGCGCTGCGGGCCGGTGAGCACGTCGTAGATGGGCCCCAGGCCGAACGCGACCTGGTCGAAGGCGCCGTCGACGTTCGAGTCGTAGAGATCGAAGAGCACGCGCAGCACGCTCGACTCCGAGAAGCCGCTCGGCGTCGGGTCGTCGGTGGGGTTGGGTTCGGTCTCGGTGTCGAAGCCGAAGGTGTGCAGCGTGCCGCCGCTCCAGACGCTGTCGCTGTAGACCGTCTCGGGCAGCACCATCGAGGCGACCGCGTTGCCCCACGCTTCACCGAACGCGATGCGCGGGTCGAGCACGTCGCCGGGGCCGTGGCGCCCGCCGGGGCTGTCGGAGCGCGCGAGGTTCGCTTCGAAGAAATGCCCCCACTCGTGCACGATCACGTGGCTATCGAACTCGTCGGAGTCGGCGCCCGCCTTGCCCAGCACGTAGATCTCGTTCTCTGAGGGCGAGAAGTGCGAGGTCCCGATGAAGCCCTGTGCCTTGTCGCCACTCTGCGGCGCGTTGTTCGGGCTCCAGTTCACCTTGAGCGGCGGGAAGTTCACGTTGCGCACCGCCATGAAGGCGCGGGAGGCGGTGAGCATCGAGTCGAGGATCGCGAAGGGCGCCGCGAGCCGCGCGTTGGGATCGTAGGCGCTGCCCGTCCACCCGGCGGGTGCGTGGAGGTTGAGGGTGGCCGTGGTGCCCGAAGGCACCGTCGCGCCGATGGCCCACGCGAGGTTCTGATCGGTGTTGTCCTCGACCTGGATCTCCGGGTTCGCGGTGCGCGAGATCACCACCACCTGCACCGGGGTCGTCCCGACCGGGGTGTACGAGAGCGTGTAGCGCCCGTCTTCGCCGGTGGTTCCCGTGGCCAGCGGGGTCGAGCCCTGGAGCACGCGCACCATCGCGTTGCGAATGGGCTTCGTCGTGCTCTGCCCGAAGAGCAGCGTGCCGGTGTCGGCCACGGGATCGTAGAAGGAGCGCACGAACTCGTAGGTCACCGTGCCGCTGACGGTGTTGGTCCCCGTCGTGCCGCCGCCGGTGCCGCCTCCGAAGCCGCCGCCCGTGCCTCCGCCGAAGCCGCCGCCGGTGCCTCCGCCGAAGCCGCCGCCGCCTCCGTTGGTGAAGGTGCAGCGGCCGACCTGGCAGACCTGTGTGCTGGAACACACGTCGCACCGCGCGCCGGCCGCGCCGCAGGCGTTGACCGTGCTGCCCACCTGGCACGCCCCCGAGGCGTCGCAGCAGCCGGAGCAGTTCTCACACGTCGGGGTGGGGTCGATGATGAAGCAGCCGGTGAACGCCGAGGCGATCATCAGGCTCAGAGCACAGAGACGCAGCGTCATTTGCTCCTCCAGGTGCCGTGACTCTCCGCCCCGGGAGCCCCGCTGACAAGCCGGGTTTTGTCGCTTGTGGGCGTGGAGCGTCGGCGCTAACTCCCGCCCGCATGCAGCTCGTCAGCGTGAAGCAGGCTCTCGCGGGTCAGCCCTCGATTGGTGCGAAGGTGGAAGTGCGTGGCTGGGTGCGAACCCGCCGCGACTCCAAGGCCGGCATCTCGTTCGTCGCGTTGTCCGACGGCGGGTGTCACGACGCCATCCAGCTCGTGGTGCCCAACACCCTGGCCAACTACGCCGACGAGGTGCTCAAGCTCACCGCGGGCGCGTCGATGTCGGCCACCGGCACGCTCGTCGCCAGCCAGGGCAAGGGCCAGGCGTTCGAGATCCAGGCCGAGTCGGTGAAGGTCTTCGGCCTCGTCGATGATCCCGAGACGTACCCCATTCAGCCCAAGCAGCACTCGCTGGAGTTCCTGCGCGAGCAGGGCCACCTCCGCCCGCGCACCAACCTCTTCGGCGCGGTGACCCGCGTGCGGCACCACGCCGCGCAGGCGATCCACCGCTTCTTCCACGAAGAGGGGTTCTTCTGGGTCAACACCCCGATCATCACCGCCGCTGACGCCGAGGGCGCCGGCCAGATGTTCCGCGTGTCGACGCTCGACTTCGCGAACCTCCCGCGCACCGAGGCGGGGAAGATCGACTTCAGCAAGGACTTCTTCGGCAAGGAGACCTACCTCACCGTGTCCGGCCAGCTGAACGTCGAGGCGTACTGCCTGGCGCTCTCGAAGGTCTACACGTTCGGGCCCACGTTCCGCGCCGAGAACTCGAACACCACCCGGCACCTCGCCGAGTTCTGGATGATCGAGCCGGAGATCGCCTTCGCCAACCTCAACGACGACGCCGATCTCGCCGAGCGCTTCCTCAAGTACGTCTTCAAGGCCGTGCTCAACGAGCGCATGGACGACATGAAGTTCTTCGAGGACAAGGTGCAGAAGGGCGTGATCGAGCGCCTCGAGGGCTTCGTCAACTCGAGCTTCGAGCGCATCGAGTACACGGCGGCGATCGAGATCCTCAAGAACGCCAAGAAGAAGTTCGAGTACGCGCCCGAGTGGGGCAAGGACCTGCAGACCGAGCACGAGCGCTACCTCACCGAGGAGCACGTCGGCCGCCCGGTGGTGGTGATGAACTACCCCGAGCAGATCAAGGCCTTCTACATGCGCATGAACGACGACGGCCGCACCGTCGCCGCGATGGACGTGCTGGCCCCCGGCATCGGCGAGATCATCGGCGGCTCGCAGCGCGAAGAGCGCCTCGACCTCCTCGACGCCCGCATGCGCAAGATGAACCTCGAGCCGTCGCACTACGGCTGGTACCGCGACCTGCGCCGCTACGGCTCGGTGCCGCACGCCGGCTTCGGGCTCGGCTTCGAGCGCCTCATCGTCTACCTCTGCGGCCTCGCCAACATCCGCGACGCGATCCCGTACCCGCGCGTGCCGGGCTGGGCGCAGTTCTAAATGAGCGACGAGCTCGACGAAGTCCTCCAGGAGCTCGACGCGGGCGGTGAAGCGCCGGTCTACCTGCTCGCCGGCGAGGAGTTCCTCATCCGCAAGGCGGCGGAGAAGCTGCTCGCGAAGCTGGTGCCGGGTGGCTCGGCCGATCTCAACCTGGTGACGATGGACGCGGCGTCGCCGCGCGAGGTGGCCTCCGAGCTGGCCACGCTGCCGATGTTCGGCGGGCGCAAGGTCGTCTTCCTCCGCGACCCGGAGTTCATCGCGCCGAAGAAGGGCCGCCCCGACGCGTTGTCGAAGGCCCGCGAGGCGTGGAAGGCGAACCGCCGCAAGGAAGCCGCGCGCCGGGTGCTGGGCATCGCCGCGCGCGCCGGGTGGGGACCGAAGGACATCGACCCCTCGGCCAATGGCACGCCGCGACCCGACGAGTGGGAACGCGAGCTGGGCATCACCCTGGCCGACGTCGACGTCAGCTTC
>JBBRUE010000722.1:0-4164 GCA_038248085.1 Myxococcales bacterium
GCCAGCGAGACGGGCACGGAGCGCGGCACCGACTTCCGCCGCGTGTTCCCGATGGGCAAGGAGATCAAGGCCGAGGTGGTCGAGATCACCGGCGACAAGCTGAAGCTGTCGATCACCCAGGCGGAGCGCAGCGAAGAGCGCGCGGACCTGAGCGCGTGGAAGGCCGACCAGGCGAAGAAGGTCACCAGCTCCGGTGGCTTCAACTCGCTGGCTGACAAGCTCAAGGGCCTGACGCTGAAGTGACGAGGGTCAGGGTGAGGGGCTGTCGTTCCTTGCCGTTTTCCGAGGCCACCACGGCACAAAGCCGCTGGTGGCCTTGGTGTATTCATCGAACCCCGGGCGTCCGCTCATGCCCTTCTCGAGCAGGCCCTTCCCCGACACCTTGATGAGCAAGATGCTCATGACGATCGGCCCGGCGACGCTCATCCAGTCACCGGTCGCGAGGCCGAAGACGCCGAGGCCCCACCAGGTGACGAAGTCGCCGAAGTAGTTGGGGTGGCGGGTGTAGCGCCAGAGGCCGCGGTTCATGATCTGGCCCTTGTTGGCGGGGTCGGCCTTGAAGCGGGCGAGCTGGAGATCCCCAATGCTCTCGAAGCTGACGCCGATGATCACCAGCGCAGTGCCGATGAGGTCGCTGAGCGCCCAGTCACTCGCGGGCGCCATCACCACCGCGCGCACGGGCAACGAGACGACCCACACCAGCAGGCCCTGCAGTCCGAACACGACGAACAGCGAACGCCACCACCAGGCGGCTCCGTGGTCGGCGCGCATCGCGGTGTAGCGCTTGTCTTCCCCGTGGCCGAGGTTGCGCCAGGCGAGGTACGCGCCGAGGCGCACGCCCCAGACGGTGACGAGGGTGGCGACGAGCAGCGACCGGGGGGTGGGGCCCTGCTGCAGGACTGCGGGCCAGGTGACGACCGCGAAGGCCGGGCCCCAGAAGAGATCGATGATGCTGGAGTCGCGCAGCTTGAGCGAGAGCAGCCAGAGCGCCAGCAGACAGCCGATCAACGCGAGTGGAGCGATCATCATTCGCCGAGTCCTTCGAGCCAGTCGTCCATGTGGCGCCAGTGTTGGTGCATCCAGTCGAGTCGGGCCTCGTCACCTGTCGGCACGGCGCTCGCCTTCTCGCGCCAGAAGCGGATGGTGACGGTCTTGCCGACGAGGGAGCCGCGCCAGATGTCGCCGAGCCGGGTGAACCCCTCGAGGCCGTGGTGGCCGACGAAGAGCACGTCACAGGCGGGGGCGGCGTCGAGGAGCGCGAGCACGCCTCCACGGCGAACGGGGAGCAGGTGGCGGAGCTGGGCCGCGCGTTCCTTCGCCTCGCCGTCGAGCTTGCCGAGGATCGCCTCGCGCTTGCGGCGGCTGTAGCGGGTGCCCTCGGGGTAGATGACGACGCCTTCGGTGGGGCCGAGGCCGGCCTTGAGGGCGCGGAGCGCGGAGAGCTCGGCCGCGGTGTCGGGCCCGTGGCGATCGACGAAGTGGTTGGGGATCCAGTGGCCGGCGACGTCGAGGCAGGGCTCGACGAGGAGCTCGCGCTTGAGCACGTAGCGGAGCTCGAGGTGGTGGACGTTGGCGATGAAGCCCCCGGGCACGAGGACGTCGACGAGGCTCGCGTGGCGGACGAAGGCGAGGATCGGGCCGGGCATCACCTGGTCGGCGCCCTCGACCACGAAGCGGAGCGAGAAGAGGCGGGTGACGGCGTTGAGGTGGCCGGCCGAGTACAGGCGTTGGATGCGGAAGGTGCGGTCGAGGCGGGCCCGGGTGCCTTCGCGGGTGGTGAGCCAGGTGCAGAAGAGGAGGAAGAGCCCGACGTTCTCGACAGCGAGGAAGCAGAGGAGGAAGCCGGTGAGGCGGGTGGTGCTGAACGACTTCGCGCCGCGCACGAGGTCGACGAAGAGGGCGATCAGCAGGAGCGCGGGGAAGGACGCCGCCACCACCCAGAAGGCGAGGGCGATGGAGGGGATGCTGATGAGCCTCCGCGCGAAGCGCTGGGAGGTGGATTCAGGCACGGGGCTCGCTCCGGAGCAGGCGCAGCGAGGCCCATGTCACCCAGGCGAGCCAGAGGGGGCCGGCGACGGCGAGGAGGCGGGCGAAGGTGTCGGAGGCGAATTGCAGTCCGACCGGGAGGCTCGCCAGGCCCGCCACGAAGCCGAGGATCCGCAAGGCCCGGGGCCAGTCTTTCGGGAGCCCGGCGGCGATGCACAGCAGGCCGAGGCCGAGGAGCCCGTTGAAGGCGGAGTCGAGGAGGAGGGACATCCACAGCAGGCCGAGGCCGGTGGAGGCGTCGACGTGGAGCGCGGCGAGGGGGGCCATGGTGCCGGCGGCGTCGAGGAGGGCACCGGCTCCGAAGAAGACGGCGCCGACGGTCACCCAGGGGGAGCGGACGGCTGCGGCGAGGCCGGCGGCGAAGGCCGCGAGGGCGACGAGGCCGACGGTGAAGGCCCAGGCGCTGAGGGTGGAATGGAGGGGGTGGGCGACGGTCTCGGCCAGCCACGCGGGGACGTCCCCGGGGCGGTAGGTGTGCGGAATGGGCCCGAGGGCGGCCACGGCGACGACGTTGAGGGCGACGCCCAGAAGACCAGCGAGGGCAGCGGGGAGGTGGGGGCGACGCACGCCCTCAATGTACGGGTGGGGGGCCTGTCCGTTTCGCGGAATGTCAGCGCGACATGGGGCTTGACGTCCGAAGGGCTGCCACGTACTAGCTGGGCACATATCGCGGGGTGGAGCAGCCAGGTAGCTCGTCGGGCTCATAACCCGAAGGTCGCAGGTTCAAATCCTGCCCCCGCAACTCAATGAGAACGCCGACTGAGCCCACAAAGCTGAGTCGGCGTTTTCGTTTTCGGGTACCTCCAACGTCTCGCGCACCCCGCGTGCGAGCTTGGCGTTGAGGTGAACACCGACGCCGATAGTGGGCACCACCACTGGCAGGTCGGGCTTCGCCCTCAGGCGGGTCAGCACCTTCTTCGTGCAGCGGAGGGTGAACATCGTGCTGAGTCACGCAGGGAAACCGACTGCACGAATCCAGTCCTGGATCGTCTCGATACACTCATCGAGAGTCCTCCGCGGCCCCCAGTACATGGGCCCAATCGCCTCGAACGAGTCTCGGATCGCCTGGCCTCGCGTGTCGGGCTGGATCACGAACGCCGCGTGGTCGACCGCCGGCACCGGCTTGATCTGTTTTTCGCGGACCATCTCCTCGCCGAGTTCGCGCGGCCCGCTATACCCCGCGAGTGCGGGCAGGCTGCCCATCTTCGCGATGATTCTCTCTGAATCTTCGTAGTGCCGGACGAACGTCGCCGGGTCCCGGTCGGCATTCGGGACGCGACGAGCGAGAGCGTCGATCTTTTCGAGGAGCGTCACGGTCGGGTGGACGCATCGAAGCTGCCTGGGCCGATTGTCCTGCCACTGGGCGAGTTGCTCCTGTGCGACGAGCTCTTCGGAACCCTTCGTTCTGAAGCGCCCACAGCGCGTGGGTGACCCAGTAGTCCTTCTCCACCAAACCGACCGAGATCTTGCGCTTGTCGGCGACGATTCGGAGGAGCGCGTCGAAGTCTTTGTCGTCGTGAACGAAGCTCACGATCGACTCTCCTCGAGCGCGGTGCTCACCAGGGACGCGGTCGCCTTCGACGCGAATTTGCGCGACATTTCCTCGAGGCGCTTGCGACTGAACGCGCCTCGTCGAAGCGCACGAGCCAAGGTACCGGCGAGCTCGGCTTTCGATGCTCCCGCCTGGTCAGCGTTCTCGAGCAGATCCACCACGAACCACTCGGGAGGAGGATTCTCCGGGAACGCCACCCTGCGGAGCTGGAACGGACGTCCGCCGAACGCGAACGAGCCCGAGCGCTTCGTGTTGTACACGAGCGGGGTCGCGAACACGGCCGTTGACCCAAGTCCCAGCGCGTTCCATCGCTCGGGGCCGGTGAACACGAACCCGGAGCCATCGAGGAAAGCTCGCATGAGCTCCTGATCGGTGGGCGGCACGTTTCCAAACCGGCTTCGCGCCGGGTGCGCGAACAGTCCATGAGCGAGCGGCACGAGCTGGCCCTCTCGCACCAGCCGCTTCGCGAGGCGTGGGGCGTTGGCGCTCCACCTGGCCAGATCTCGGGTCCGGTACACCCGGCCGGCTTCAAGGGTTGGTTGAGTGGGAGTTCCCATAGAGGTACC